>NZ_JAVKEW010000244.1:0-34014 GCF_040226375.1 Coleofasciculus sp. G2-EDA-02
CCCCCCTTTTTTCCCCCTTTTTTTCTTTCCCCCTTTTTTTCCCCCCTTTTTTCCCCCCTTTTTTCCCCCCTTTTTTCCCCCCTTTTTTCCCCCCTTTTTTCCCCCCTTTTTTCCCCCCTTTCAAAGGGGGGCTAGGGGGGATGGGGGCTAGGGGGGATGGGGGCTAGGGGGGATGGGGGTGAGGGGTTGAGCTTAAGTTGACACCAATGACCGACGTGCGCCCAGAAAACTATCTTCATGTTTATCCAATTAAGCACGAATTGGCTTCTGTGCAAAACACCAATTCGTAATCTCCGTTTGCCATGTCCTCCTAGCGATCGCACTCATCAATACCAATGCAATCCTTGACGACTACGGCATTTTAACCACCGCTACACATCGATCAGGGCGGGTTTAGTCACATTTGGGTGGGGTCAAAAATGATAGTAGTCAAACCCGCCCCTACACAAAAAACAAAATATTCCCGCCTTGATTGCGCCAGATGCTGTGAAAATTAAGCTACCCTTTTACCTAATCCCGCAAGCCATTTCCCGTTGCACCCGCTATGAGTAACCGCCCCTGGCTAAAGATTACTGAATACCTTTTCCTCGCTGGTTCAGCCTTGGGAACGGTTATCGCCGCCGCAACTCAACAGGCGGTTTACGCCGCCGCACCGATTACGATTACTCTGGGATTGAATCTAGCTAATCGAGGGCGATTCTATCAGAAGACTCATCAACAGACAGAAACCGCGATCGCACTCCTGCAACAACAAGTTACAAACTCAGACTCCCTCAGATCCCAGATTACCGAATTACACGATGCGATCGCACAGCTTCAGGATACTGTTAGTCAATTAACTAAAGGAAATACCCCTCCCCAACACGAGAATAGGCTTTCATACTCCCCCTTCCGTGCAAAAAAAGCGAAGCATCCTCTCTCCTCCCCCCTCGCAGGGGGGAACGAGGGGGGTTGGGAAGGGGGTTGGGGGGTTAGGTTTTCCCAATTCCCAATCCCAGAACCCATTAACTCCAATTCTCCCAGGATTCAGTCTGCTGTAGAAGTCGAACTGCTTTTACCAGATAACATTTCCCGATGGCAATGTGTCAACACCCTCACCGGAAATTTAGCGCCCATTACCACTCTGACTCTTCACCCAGACGGGCAAATTATAGCCACTAACACGATTAATAATACAATTCAATTGTGGGATATTCACACTGAACAAAAACACCTAATCCTCAAAGGACATTCCCACCCGGTTTTATCCATCGCCTTTAATCCTCACGAACAAACCTTAGCCAGTGGTAGTGCAGATCATACGATTAAGCTGTGGGATACTCGCACCGGACAGCAAAAACGCAGTCTAAAGGGCTATTTTTACTATTTTCTCGCCGTCGCCTTTAGTCCCGATGGCTTAACCTTGGCGAGTGGGAGTGCTGACTGTACTGTGAAACTTTGGGATGCCAATACTTTAGCCCAAAAACGCATTTTTAAAGGACATGGAGAAAAAGTTCATACCGTAGCCTTTAGTCCCGATGGGCAAATTCTTGCCAGTGGGAGTCGGGATGGCATGATTAAACTCTGGGATGTCCGTTCCTCTGTTCGCAACGATACGATCACACTCAACGGACATCAAGGTGGGATTTATGCGGTCATATTTAGCCCCGATGGACAATGGCTGGCTAGTGGAAGTGCAGACTGTACAATTAAATTATGGGACATGAGAACTGGACAGGAAAGGTATACCTTAAAAGGACATACTGATGAGGTTCGCTGTCTTGCCTTTAGTCGGGATGGGAAAACCTTAGTCAGTGGAAGTTGTGACCAAACCCTGAAACTCTGGAATCTGGAGGATGGGGAGTTAATTAGCACTTTATCGGAACATGCGGGTGCAGTGACATCAGTGGTTTTCAGTCCCGATGGACAGCAATTGATTAGTGGGAGTAGCGACAAGACAATCAAGATATGGCGTAGGCAACAGGAGTGCGATCGCGCCTGAACTCCAGTCCAGTCATCCTTGCACTGCGATCGCCGTTCTATCTGCTAATAAATTGAGAACATAATACAATATTTTATCGTCCCCTCTTAGTCTATAGCCAACCTCCATAATTGGTAAACTATTTTATTCGCTGTTCCCCATGTTAATCTGTATCTTAAGAAATAAATTAGGTGCTATATATGACTTTCATTAACCCAAAAACAGACTTTGCCTTCAAAAAAATATTCGGCTCTACGGATAGTAAAGACATCCTCATTAGTTTTTTAAATGCGCTTCTATACGAAGGCAATTCCACCATTGAGGACTTAGAAATTATTGCTCCGTATTTACCGCCGAGTATTCCTGGTCTAAAAGATACCTTTCTGGACGTTAAGGCAAAAATTACTGGAAATAAAATCGTGATCATTGAAATGCAAGTCTTAAATGTCGTCGCCTTTGATAAACGAGTTGTATTCAATGCTGCTAAAACCTTTGCAACTCAACTTAAATCGGGGGAAGGATACTCTAGACTGAATTCTGTCATTGCTTTAACAATTACAGACTTTCAGATGTTTCCCCATCGAAATAAAGTCATTTCCCGATTTACTTTTGCCGATATGGAGGATTTATTCATATATCCTGAACATCCTCTAGAATTGGTTTTTGTCGAGTTGCCGAATTTTCAAAAAGATTTAAATGAATTGGAAACCTTAACCGATAAATGGATTTATTTCATGAAACAAACGAGCAACTTAGACAGTGTGCCAGAAACAATGGATGAAGTTGCTGCTATTCAGAAAGCATTTAGAATTGCTAATCAAGCCAACTTAAGCCTGCAAGAATTAGAAACGCTAGAAAAGCAGCAAATGTTTCTAGAAGATCAACAGGGCGCTATTTTAAAAGGCATTGAACAAGGTAGACAGCAAGGTAAACAAGAAGGAGAAATTGGATTAATCTTGCGTTTATTAGAACGTCGTATCGGAGCGATCGCGCCGGAACTGCAAACCCGCCTCCGTCAATTACCCTCTGGGCAATTAGAAGCGTTAGCCGATGCTGTTCTGACATTTACTGATTTTACCGATTTAACCACTTGGTTACAAGATAACACCCAGAGTTAAACCAAGAGCGATCGGGGATGTGATCGCTGTCTCTGTCGCCAGAGTGGGGAAGGTTTACTATAGATGCAGTACAATCGTGCATTCCTATGATTATTAGTGGGAGTCGCGATGGCACAATTAAGATTTGGCGGTATCAATAAGATCGTCATTCGTCATTCGTTAGGAAACGGGGAATAAATTCATAATTTATAATTCAGATAATTCATAAGTTTAATGGACCAGATTAATCAGTATTATGTAATTTTGGGACTGCAACCGGGCGCGTCTTTAGCAGAGATTAAACAAGCCTATCGGGAATTAGCTAGATATTGGCATCCGGATCGTTTTCCTGATGATCCACAACGACAAGCCCAAGGGCAAGAGGAACTTAAAAAAATAAATGACGCTTACCAACAGCTTAAGTATTATGCCTCGGTATTACCTCAGCCAGAGGTTAGCCAAGATGCGGATGGAACAACCTATTACCAGTGGGGGATGGAACTGGCAAAGGGCTGTCAATATCAGCAAGCAATTGACTATTTTAGCAAAGCTATCTGGCTAGATGTTGATTTGGTTAAAGCCTATAAATATCGCGGACTGGCTTATTCTCAACTGGGCGAACACCGACAAGCGATCGCGGATCTTAATCAAGCGGCTAGTCTGTATTGGCAACAGCAAGATCTACGAGAGTATCAAGATGTACTTTTCTGCATTAGCAAGTTGCAAAATGTCGTCTTGCAGCCACTCCAACAGAACTGGCGTTGTGTTCATACCCTCAAAGGTCATACTTACTTTGTCTACGCCGTTGCGATTAGTCCAGACAGGCAAACTATCGTGAGTGGTAGCACAGATGGAACGATTAAACTATGGGATGTGCAAACAGGAAAGGAACAACGCACTCTCAAAGGACATGTCGGTAGGTTTGGCTATGTTCAATCTATTGCAATTAGTGCCGATGGGCAAACATTGGTGAGTGGGGGGAATGATAAAACGATTAAGATTTGGCAACTCAGTACGGGGAATGAACGGCAAACGTTAATCGGACATTCGGGTCTATTTGCTGGGGTTAAGTCGGTAACAATTAGTCCAGATGGTAAGCTACTTGCCAGTGGTAGCGATGATAAAACCATTAAACTTTGGTCTCTGCCGAAAGGACGAGAATTACGCACCTTTAAGGGTCATAATGCTGGAGTCAATGGAGTTGCTATTAGTCCAAATGGCAAGATTCTCGCCAGTTGTAGCACTGATAAAACGATTAAGTTATGGCAGGTGGGAAAGGCGCGGGAACTTCATACGCTTATCGGTCATCATGATGCTGTAAATGGGGTAGCATTTAGTTCCGATGGGCAGATTCTTGCCAGTGGTAGCACCGATGGAACGATTAAAGTCTGGCAACTCAGTAGTGGGCGGATACTGCGAACTTTGAAAGGGCATCATGATATGGTTAATGCGGTGGCATTTAGTCCTGATGGACAGATTCTTGTCAGTGGTAGCACCGACAAAACGATTAAACTGTGGCAAATTAGAAAAGGGCAGAAACTTCGCACGCTGAAAGGACATACGGCTGCTGTACATACAATTGCAATCAGTTTAGATGGGCAAATTATTGTCAGTGGCAGTGCGGATAAAACAATTAAGATTTGGCGATGTGATTAAGGATTCAGAAAGGATAAAGGTTATGGCAAATACGATGAAAGCCGCCGTGGTGCATAGATTTGGCGAACCCCTATCGATTGAAGAGGTTCCTATTCCAGAACCCAAAGCCGGACAAGTCTTAATCCGTACCGTTACCTGTGGTGTCTGCCATACTGACTTACATGCGGCTGATGGGGATTGGCCCATAAAGCCTAATTTGCCTTTTATCCCTGGACATGAGGGGGCGGGTTATGTCGCCGCCGTTGGTTCTGGCGTAACTTTATATAAAGAAGGCGATCGCGTCGGGGTTCCTTGGCTGCATAGTGCCTGTGGACATTGCGAATATTGCTTCACGGGTTGGGAAACATTATGTCCTAATCAAGAAAACACCGGGTACTCTGTCAACGGGGGTTATGCGGAGTATATGGTGGCGCCAGCTGACTATGTAAGTCCTATCCCCGATGGCGTTGATTTTGCTGATGCTAGTCCCATTCTCTGCGCTGGGGTAACCACCTACAAAGGTTTGAAAGAAACTAATACTAAACCTGGAGAATGGGTGGTGATTTCTGGTATTGGTGGCTTAGGTCACATTGCTGTCCAATATGCCAAAGCTTTGGCACTCCATGTTGTCGCCTTAGACACCAGTGATCAGAAGCTGGAGTTAGCCAAGCAATTGGGGGCAGAACTTACGGTTAATGTGACCAAAGAAGACCCCGCCACGGTGGTACAAGAGAAAATTGGGGGGGCGCATGGTGCTTTAGTCACTGCTGTTTCTACTGCTGCTTTTCGTCAAGCCCTGGGAACGCTACGACGAGGTGGCACTTGTGCTTTAGTTGGGCTACCCCCAGGAGAGTTTCCTACACCTATCTTTGAGGTGGTATTAAAACGGATTACTATTCGCGGTTCGATTGTCGGTACGCGCAAAGATATGCAAGAATGCTTACAATTTGCGGCAGAAGGCAAGGTGAAGCCCACTTTAGAGAAGCAGCCGTTAGAGGAGATTAATCATGTATTTGAACGTCTCAGAAACGGTGAAGTCAATGGTCGCATCGTGCTGCAAGTTAGCTAATTATTATGACAATTAACCCCCCTTACGAAGGGGGGCAAGGGGGGATGGTCAATGCCCAAAATACGCTGATTAATCATGCCACTATTCTCTTTGCGATCGCTCTTTGTTTCCTGGTGGTGCGATCGCGAAAATCCTGGCAAGTTTCACCCTAACTCAAAGACATCATCCCAGCGATACAACTTGGATAGTATCATGTCCGGTTGCATCCTCACCCGTGAACCTATCCCATAACTATAACTTTTCGATTTATCCGTTGAGTTTTAAATTGCTCAAGATAATCGGACTGAAGGCTTAAGTCGGAAACTCCCGGCAAAGCTTGACTTCCCGTTGGTTTTGGTTGTAGTATGAGAAAATCAAATCCTGTATCTTAGTTTTTTTGTAGGCATTTTTAAGGGCAAAACCCCTCAAAGCCCTAAAATAACGTCATTTTTTTTCCTAACTTGGGAAAAACTGAGAAAATACAAACATGTTTCAACACCCAATTTTCATCAACTCATCAGGGGCAGATTTGACAAAAAAAACCTTTTGTGCATCTAATACCCAAACAAGAATCGGAAATGATGGAGTTTCGCGTCGCTTTTGGTCGATTTCTGAACTATCGCTGTCACGCCAGTAGTCAACCGAGGATTTTAACGGGCTCCCATCCCTTACTACATACAAACTCCTCATCTCCCCTGATGATGTGCCAAAATTGTTAAAACGGATCAGTTCAACCCTGTAGGAGATTCTTTTGTGGAGTCGCGTTATAACCCCGTCGAGATAGAGGAAAAGTGGCAAACGAGTTGGTCACAACAAAACCTAGACCAAACCCAGGACAAGGCAGATAAGCCCAAATTCTATGCCCTGTCCATGTTCCCCTATCCATCGGGCAACCTGCACATGGGTCACGTCCGTAACTATACGATTACCGATGTCATTGCCCGCAAAAGCCGGATGCAGGGCTATCGAGTCCTCCATCCTATGGGTTGGGATGCCTTTGGGCTACCCGCAGAAAATGCCGCGATTCAACGGGGTGTCCATCCCGCCAAGTGGACGTATCAAAATATTGCTCAGATGCGGTCTGAGTTAAAGCGTCTGGGATTGTCCTACGACTGGAACTGTGAATTGGCGACCTGTGCGCCCGACTATTACAAGTGGACTCAGTGGATTTTCTTGCAGTTTCTCCACGCGGGATTAGCCTATCAGAAAGAAGCCGCTGTCAACTGGGACCCCATTGACCAAACCGTACTGGCAAATGAACAGGTGGATAGCGAGGGACGTTCTTGGCGTTCTGGTGCGAAAGTGGAACGGAAACTCTTACGCCAGTGGTTCCTGAAAATTACCGATTATGCCGAACAATTACTCAACGATTTAGATAAGCTAGAGGGATGGCCCGAACGGGTGAAGTTGATGCAAGCCAACTGGATTGGCAAGTCCATCGGCGCTTATTTAGAGTTTCCCATTATCGGCTTGGATGAAAAAATTGGTGTCTTTACCACTCGCCCAGATACGGTTTATGGCGTGACTTATGTGGTTTTAGCCCCAGAACATCCCTTAACCCCAAAGGTGACGACTCCTGACCGCAAAGCTGCTGTTGATGCCTTTATTCAAGAGGTGACTCAGGAAAGCGAATTGGAACGCACGGCTGAGGATAAGCCGAAACGGGGTATTCCCACTGGGGGTAAGGCGATTAATCCCTTTACTGGGGAAGAAATTCCGATTTGGATTGCCGATTACGTCCTCTATGAATATGGCACAGGGGCGGTAATGGGTGTTCCCGCCCATGATGCGCGAGATTTCCAATTTGCTACGAAACAGAATTTACCCATCAAGGTGGTGATTGTAGCAGCAGATGCGGCTGACCCGAAAGCTGCACCGAAACAGGCGTATACTGAACCCGGTGTGGTGGTGAATTCTGACCTGTTCAATGGGATGGAATCAACAGCCGCCAAAGCAGAAATTGTCAACTACGCCGAACGTAAAGGATGGGGGAAAGCCCGGATACAGTACCGCCTGCGGGATTGGTTAATTTCCCGCCAACGCTATTGGGGCGCACCGATTCCGGTGATTTACTGTCCTGATTGTGGCATTGTCCCGGTTCCGGAGCAGGATTTGCCTGTAGAATTACCGGAGAATGTAGCTATGAGTGGGGGGCGTGTCGCTTCGTTATCCCAAGTGGAGGGATGGACAGATGTACCTTGTCCCACCTGTGGTACAGCCGCGAAACGGGAAACGGATACGATGGATACGTTTATTGATTCGTCGTGGTATTTCCTGCGTTATCCTGATGCCAATAATGACCAGCAGGTGTTTGACAAGAGCAAAACTAATGACTGGATGCCCGTAGACCAGTACGTGGGTGGCATCGAACATGCGATATTGCACCTATTGTACTCCCGTTTCTTCACCAAAGTTCTGCGCGATCGCGGCTTACTCAATTTTGATGAACCGTTCCAGCGTCTGTTGACTCAGGGGATGGTGCAGGGGTTAACCTATATGAACCCCAGAACCGGGGAATGGATTCCCTCGGTGGAGGTCAACCCCAGTGAACCCAAAGACCCAGAAACCGGGGAAACCCTGGAGGTGTCCTACAAAACCATGTCCAAATCTAAATATAACGGTGTTGCACCTGAAGAAGTCATTAACAAATATGGTGCCGATACCGCCCGCATGTTTATCCTGTTTAAAGCCCCCCCAGAAAAAGACCTGGAATGGGATGATGCAGATGTGGAAGGACAATTCCGTTTCCTCAACCGGGTTTGGCGGTTGGTGGAGGAGTTTGCGGCAAAAGGAACCAACCGTTCCACCACTATTCCCCCTGAGTTAAGTAAACCGGAAAAAGACCTGCGGCGGGCAATTCACACGGCGATTAAAGAAGTCACCGATGATTTAGATGGGGAATATCAATTTAATACAGCCGTTTCTGAGTTAATGAAACTTAGCAACGCCCTCACTGATGCTAAGTGCAAAGAGTCCCCCGTTTACGCCGAAGGAATCGAGACACTGATTCTATTATTAGCCCCCTTTGCCCCCCATATTGCGGAAGAATTATGGCATGGCATTGGTCATACAGATTCAGTACACCTACAACCTTGGTGTACCTTTGAACCAGAGGCATTAGTCGCTGATGAGATTACCCTGGTGATTCAAATCATGGGCAAAACCCGTGGCACAATTCAGGTTCCTGCTGATTCCGATAAATCAGCGTTAGAACAGTACGCCAGGGAATCAGAAGTTGCCCAGCGTTATCTAACAGGTAAGACGGTGAAAAAGGTGATTGTTGTACCTGGAAAACTGGTCAATTTTGTCGTGACGGGCTTGCAGCAGTAACCTAAATACCTAGATTTACCTATAATCGACAAGGGACTAGGTTATAACGGGGGTAGCTTTTGCCCAGAAACCGTAGGGGCGCACCGACGTGCGCCCGATTTAATCGTAATATCTACTCCATTTTGGTGGGTTACGGCGGATATCGCATTTAATGGTTATTTCCTCAATTAAATATCGCCTAACCCACCCTACGTCTGACGTGCGCCCGATTTAATCGTAATATCTATTCCATTTTGGTGGGTTACGGGGGATATGACATTTAATGGTTATTTCCTCAATTAAATATCGCCTAACCCACCCTACGTCTGACGTGCGCCCGATTTAATCGTAATATCTATTCCATTTTGGTGGGTTACGGGGGATATTGCATTTAATGGTTATTTCCTCAAATAAATATCGTTTAACTCACTCTACCGACTACGCACCTCACTGGATGGCGCTAAAGCGCTTACTACGAACGGATGGCGCTAAAGCGCTTACTACGAACGTCCCTTGAGTCTGTGATAAATGACAAGTTGTTTATGAGAAAAATCTTGCAAAACTTTAAGACCATATTTCTCTTAACTTGTCAAGTTTTAAATTCTATGATCAAATGGAAAAACGGCTCATGGTTTCATCACCGGTTTACCTTGATGTTGAACAACAACCGACAACACATTCCAGACGATTCCCTGGAGGTTAATATACCTGCGATGTCTAATTCACATTCCCATCGTCAACAGGTGAGTGATGAATCAACATTCCGCGATCGCGACACCATGACAAATCAGGCGAATTCGGGAAATGATAAGTGGTTGGCGCGTTTCCAGCATCATAGCAAACTGTTGATGGCGTGGGTTGAACCGGGAAACTTTACGCTGTATTACGCCAATGACGCCTTTTGCCACTTAACTGGAATTAATACTGCCACGGGTAACTTAAAACACCAGGGCATTCACCTATTTGATTTATTTACAAATGTTGATGCTAAAACCCTAGAACAGTTATATCGGCGTCATTTACTGGCGCTAATATTACGAGATGTATATAAAATTAATCATACCCAATGGCGCTTTTTAGATGAACCCGTTATTGCCACTCTCGATAATCCCCACGGTGGCGAACCCCATTGTGTACAATTTTGGCTGCGATCGCAACATCTGAACGTTGAGCGGATTAATCCGGAAATTAACGAATTTTCAGATATCGATCTATCCAAACAACCGATTCAGCAAATTATCCTTAACCCTACCTGGGAGGAGCGTTTAAACCTGGACAATTACCAGGTTAGGGGTCAGCTTTTGTGGGAAGGATTGGATGTTACCCACCAAGAAACGATTCGACAACTGATTAGCTTGCTAATCGAACGCGACTCCCTCTTGCGTTCCGAGAAGTTTCGCCTATTTGAGCAAAAAATGCGATCGCTGTTTCGCGCTGATCAAATTCTGCTGTTGCGGGTGAAGCACCAAGAGGTCAAACTTTTCACCAGCAAAGATGATCAAATTATGCAAACCCAAGTCTATTCCTGGGATTCCCTGGAAGGTTCCCATTTCCAAGAAGCCGCCCAAGGGAATCAAGTTTGCAGAGTCGCTAACTTAGAAAGTGATTGTCACACTGAGTTTGAACAGACGTTGTTCAACCAGGGCGCCCGTTCCCTGTTGCTGATTCCCCTAACAGTTTCTACAGCTGAAGCCGAAACCCCCAGCCAAAACTTGATGGGAATGGTAGGGCTGACGAGTGATCAGACTCATAACTTCGATTCCCTGGATATCAACCATGCTTGCGCCTTGATCCCCGCCTTATCCGCCGCCCTGCGTCAAGCGGCTCAAAGTCAATTTAATCATATCCATCCCGCCGTAGAATGGCGTTTCTTAGAAGAAGCGGAACGCCGCAGTTGGGGACTCCCCCCAGAACCGATTGTGTTTACTGATGTCCATCCGATGTACGGGATTTCCGATATCCGGGGTTCGTCGAGTGAACGGAATCGATCCATCCAAGCCGATTTACTCAGCCAGTTCAATTTGGCAATGGCGGTGGTGGATGGGGCGAACCAATACCAACAGTTGCCTTTGTTGCAACAACTGCGCCTGGATTTGTCCGCCTATATTAAACAGTTGGAAAAAGGAGTGATGGCGGAGGCTGAGGTGACGGCGATTCAATATCTAAGGGATCATCTGGAAATTTATTTTGATTATTTCCAAGACTGTGGCGATGGGGCGGTTGAAGCGGTGAGAGCTTACAAACAAGCCTGCGCCAATCCTCATGGCTGTGTTTATACCGCCCGCGATCGCTATGATCGAATGATCTATGAGATTAACGAACAACTGCGGCAAACTTGGGAACGGTGGCAAATCCGGATGCAGCAGATTATCCCCCACTACTGTGATCATGAACTCACCGATGGTATCGATCACATGATCTATGCGGGCGCTTCGATTAACTCGCACTTTACCTTATTCCATCTCCACTGTCTGCGCTACGAACAGCTACGGGCTATGTGTGACTGTGCTAGGACTTGTTTTCAAATGCGCGATCGCTTTGACAATCCGTTACAAGTCACTCATCTAGTCTTAGTCCAGGAAACCACGGTTGATATTTTTCACGACGAACAAACGGAAAAAATTTTCGATTTACGCAGTAGCACCCGCGACACCCGCTACGAAATCGTCAAAAAACGGATTGATAAAGCCCTTGACACCAACACCCAAACTCGAATCACCCAACCGGGAATGCTGACTATCGTCTATTCCACCCAAGCCGAATGGACGGAATATCAACAATATTTACGCTACCTAGCCCGTGAAGGTTGGGTGGATAGCCATATCGAATCCAGCACCGTTGAAAGACTACAAGGAATCACAGGACTCAAGTTTGCCCGTGTCCGCATTCTGCCTGAATTTGAGTCCGTACAGGTGTAGGGGCGGGTTTGACAAACATTTTGCCACTGTCTTGAAACTTAACTAAACCCGCCTTTCTCGGGCAGCAGGGGGAAATTTTTCCCAATCCCTGCACCCTTTGCTGTGATCTAGCTTAACTTGCCTTAGTGATCAGACAACTTGTCTGTCTAACGGGGTTATGTTTGAAAATCATAACATTAAGATTTGTAAATAAAGCAATTCTGTAGTGTTTGTTACAGAAATTTCCTGTTATAGTTATTTTGTAAGGAAAAAAACAGCGAAATATCACTAAAGCAATCGGAGAATAAACAAATGTCTACTCAAGAACAAGCTAGAGCCTTAATGATGCGTCACCATCACGCCGTCAAGAACAGGCAACAATCCATGCTCAATCGAGCAGCCAATGAAGTCGGCTTAGATGTTGATAACCTCAGCCACTGGGATTCTATTCAAGGCAAACCCAATTCTGGTTTCCGCACCAGCTATGATCGCAGTCGTGCTTCTCTAAGCTAAGCGGTGTTTGATGAAATATGCTGCCCATAACGATGGTGGTTAGCATAACTGAACCGGACTTTTCTCATACAACTCTTTCGAGGTAGCAAAATCCCACGGTAAGTGCCGTGGGATTTTTAATGGTGTTTGGGGATTGGGGAAGTTTTGACCCTTCACTTGGCGCATAGGGGATGGGGCGTGAGTTTTGTTTCTTACCTCACCCAGATTTAACTCGCGCCCGCCCCGACTCCCTTGTCCCCTGACAAATGACAAATGACAAACAACCTACCGTGAGAAGAATCCGCCACTCAAACGTTTAATTGCCAGATTTGCCACCTCTGAGTAATTCAATTCTCCGGATAAAATTTTCAGCATAATCAGAGTCGCTGAAGGTCGCTTTACGCCTACCTTATAGCCAATTTTGGGAAAGCCATAGAAGGCACTAGCTAAACGTTTCGCCCAAACCATCTCGTTACCCCATTCGTCCTGAATCACTTGGGTATACTGAGTTAAGGCGGTGGCGTTACCCCCTAAAGCCCCATCAATTGCCTCAGCCGCTTTGACGCCACTAAAGATAGAGGGACGAATGCCTTCACCCGTAAACGGATCAGCCAAACAAGCGGTATCGCCAACCAGCAGCGCATTTTGCCCATGTAACTTTTGGTTACCATCCCACAGGCACATTGGGTGATTGTGAACCTGACAGAGTTTCGGATCAATACCGAGTTGCTGAATATAGTTAGTTCCTATGGCTTGTAAATCCTGCTTGTCATTCCCCTTAAACGTACCCACACTGACGGAATAGCCATCGGCTTTGGGAAAATTCCAGATGTAGCCATTTTTCACTTGCCCAAAGTCAAAATGGATAGTGGGATCACCGGTTTGAGGGGTTGACTTGGGAGCTTCTATCGTCACTGCCATACGCTGGGGACGATCTTTAAAGCCCAACCATTGTGCCATAGAACCATTGGCACCATCAGCGGCGATCAGGTAACGGGCTGCCATCGGTTCATTTGTGGTATTAACCTGCCAGCGATCGCCTTTAAATTCAATACCCGTTACAGTCGTTTGCTCTTGCAGTTGAGCGCCTTGCTGTTTTGCCTGTTCGACTAAAAACTGGTCAAAAACATCTCGCCGCACCATCCAGACAGGTTTTTGTTTTTTGAGATTGACCTCCACCGGATCATCCATTTGCCAGGTGTAGCGGACTCGGCTCACATTTTGGGAGATCGCCGGTGCCAGATCAAAATCAAACCACTGTTGCACGCTTGGGGATACACCACCACTACAGGGCTTGTATCGGGGTAAAGAATCTTTTTCTAGAATCAGTACCGAACGCCCTCGCTTGGCGAGGTGATAGGCGGCAGTTCCCCCAGCAGAACCTGCCCCAACAATAATGCAGTCAAACATTAGGCTCTAAGGATTAAAAAATTCAGGACTGTGCTAAAGAGGTATTACTGTGGTATTTAGTTTTAACCCCTGACATAGTTTAGCATTGACACTCCCCGCCCATACGAAGTATGGACGATGTCTTCTCGCCGAGTAGGATCAACTCAAGGAATAGGATAGTCTTAAGGGGAGATTTAAGAGGAGCAAATTACCCCTTATCATGGGTCATTTTTATTTGTTAAATAATGCTCTCACCTCAAAACTCTCTATCCGTCCCCACCCCACGAGACGGGTGGGGAACTGGAGCAAGTTAGGTTAAACCGTGGTAATATCTTCCTCTTTTGCCGCTAACAATTCATCAATTTTAGCCGTGTACTTGTCCGTCAATTCCTGAATTCGGTCTTGCAGATCACGGGATTCATCTTCAGAAACTTCGCTATTTTTTTCCTGTTTACGAACCGAGTCAACGGCATCACGACGAATATTCCGGATGGAGACTTTTCCGTCCTCGGCTAACTTACCCGCCATCTTCACAAATTCTTGGCGGCGTTCGGCGGTTAAGGGTGGAATATTCAGTCGCACGACTTGACCGTCATTATTGGGGGTTAAGCCGATATCTGATAAAGAAATCGATTTTTCAATCAGAGTCAGCGTATTCTTGTCATAGGGTTGAATCGTAATCGTGGTGGCATCTGGCGTATTAATGCTTGCCAGAGACTTCAGAGCGGTGGGACTGCCATAATATTCCACCATCACTCGATCCAACAGACTCGCATTCGCCCGACCTGTACGAATGGTATTGAAACTCCGTTGTGTTGCTTCAACGGCTTTCTTCATTTGGCTTTCAGCGTCAGCTAACTTCACAAAAACCTCCCACAAATGTTCCGACAGATTCTCCTTGAACAGCGCGGCGGATATTACCCCGCCCTGTCAAATCAAATACCATAATTGGGATATTATTTTCCTTACACAAGGCGATCGCTGTACTATCCATCACCCGCAGATCCTGAGCGAGGACATAGCTATAGGAGAGCGTCTGATAGCGATGAGCTTGGGGATTTAGCTGAGGATCACAATCATAAATCCCATCAACTTTAGTGGCTTTAAAGATAACCTCCGCATCAATTTCGGCAGCTCGCAAAGCCGCCGTCGTATCCGTGGTAAAAAAAGGATTCCCTGAACCTGCGCCAAAAATTACCACTCGCCCTTTTTCCAGGTGACGAATGGCACGGCGGCGGATATAGGGTTCTGCCACTTCTTGCATCGCGATCGCGGTTTGCACACGGGTAGGTATCCCCATTTGCTCTAAGGCATCTTGCAGGGTCATGGCATTCATGACTGTCGCAATCATACCAATATAATCACCGGTTGCCCGATCCATTCCCCCTGCAGCCGCTTTCAAACCGCGAAAAATATTGCCACCACCGACGACAATTGCCATTTGGATGCCACTTGCCACCACTTCGGCGATTTCGGCAGCGATGCCCTGAACGACTCCTGGATCTATGCCGTAGCTCAGTTTGCCCATCAAGGCTTCACCGCTCACTTTTAGTAAAACCCGTCGGTATTTCATCCCCATGCTACGACTCTTTCTTTCTTGACTATTGCCTTGCCCATACGATAACAGTCTACCGATAATTCTGACAGAGTGCGTGAATGTCGATCATCAAATAACATGATTAACACCCGTGCTGCTAAAATACAAATTCTTGCTGTATTACTGCTTCAAGCTAAGTGTTACTCATTCCGGGTGGTTTCAACCACTGAGCCGCTTACATTCCCCCTGCTAAAAGACGTAGCAGGCTACGTCTGCACAGGATGAAAGGCTCCCCCTACTAGTTGCGCCATACTAGAGGACTGCCCTGGGTGGGAGTTGATTTGGGCGAGATAGTTTCCCCAGCCAGTAACGCCGCGATCGCATTCTTGAGGTATGCGTTGTTAACCGCTTCGGGATACTGGGTATTATCGTCAATTTTACCACTGTAGCGCAAGACCCCCTGTTCATCAATTACAAAGGCTTCTGGGGTTTTTGAAGCACCAAATCCTTGTGCCACATCCTGAGTTGGGTCCCACAGGTAGGGAAAATTCAACCCTCTACTACGGGCAAACTGCTGCATCTGAGTGAAGCTATCTTCGGGAGATTGATCAGCATCATTGGAGTTAATGCCAATCAGGGTAAATCCCTGCTCATGAAAACGGGTTTGCAGTTGTTTGAGTCTGTCTACATAAGCGGCAGAGTAGGGACAGTTATTACTCAAAAAAATTACCGCCACTCCTCGCCACCTTTCCAGATACCGGGAGAGGTGGTGAACATCCTTATCAATGCCTAAAAGCTCAAAATCGGGAGCATAACTGCCAATGGGTGTGCCGTGTTTTTCCTTCAGACTCATATCGTGTTACGGTGTGTGTTCTACTGGATGCTAGTTCTTCCCTTTTTCCCCTTCCCGTTTGCCGATCATTTTGGATCGGGCAGTGAATTCCAGCCATCGCTACCACCTTTGTGTCAGAGTTTGATAGCCGATGAGTTTGTAAACCAGTTTAGCGGCACTAAATTGGGAGACAACTGAATCAACCACTGGGGCTAACTCCATCACATCGCAACCGATCACCTGATGGGTTTCAAACAATCGTCGCAAAAAGGTTGTGAGTGCGTACCAATTCAGCCCACCCGGTTCGGGAGTGCCAACCCCGGGCATCGCCGACGGATCAATGCCATCTAAATCAATGGTAATGAATACTCGCTCTGTTGGGATAGTCGCGATCGCGTCGTCTATCCAATGGGGATTGTTGACAATGTTTCGCGCCCAAATCACAGGGATGGATTTTTCTTTAATTAAATCGGCTTCTTCTTGACAAAGACTCCGAATGGCGATGGGTAATGTGGGTAACCCCATATCCACAATCCGGCGCATCACACAGGCGTGGTTATAAATTGAGCCTTCGTATTCGTGGCGTAAATCTCCGTGGGCGTCTATTTGCACCACGGTAAAGGGTTCGTTACTCCTTTGGCGGTAGGCGTCTACGATTCCGGTGGTTATGCTATGTTCACCACCGATGGCAATGACAAATTTGTGATCATCGATAAGCCGAGATACGGTTTCGCGAGTATCCTGAAGCATTTTTTGGGCAGAAATCTGTTGCCCGCCTCGGGTATCTGCGATCGCGGAATGTGTATAAATCTTGGCGTCTTTACAAATCTCCCGTTCTAACTCATCATCGTAGTATTCTAGCTGGATTGATGCCTCTAAAAGAGCATCAGGTCCATTTTCTGTGCCTTTACGATAGGTTGTGGTTGCCTCGTAGGGAATCGGCAAAATAACCACGTTTGACGCTTTGTAGGATGCCTGAATTTCCGATCCCAGAAACGGAATAACCGCAGCAGACGTTTGCACCAGCATAGGGGACGCACCAAAAAATTTCTTAATGTTAATTTTGACACAAGAATAGTTCTAAGTGTAGAGACGTTGCATGCAACGTCTCTACAATGGTTGATCTCGCAAAACGCTATTTTATTACAGAATGTAAATAGTAAACCTGTACGCTTGAAATCGTCATGACCTTTCCCTCCTCAACCCTGCCCAAACGCCCTAAAAGAGACACTCACATCTGGACATGGCGAGGTTTTCCCATTGCCTATCAAGTCCAAGGCAATTCTGGACCTGCGGTTGTGATGGTGCATGGCTTTGGCGCCTCTTGCGGACACTGGCGGAAGAATTTACCCGTATTAGCCGAATCCTGTCGGTGTTATGCCATTGACTTAATTGGCTTTGGTGCCTCTGCCAAACCTACGCCAGGACTTGAGGTGGAGTATACCTTTGAAACCTGGGGACAACAAGTCCTAGATTTTTGTCGGGAAGTCGTGGAGACTCCAGCATTTTTGGTGGGGAATTCAATTGGCTGTATTGTAGCGATGCAAGCGGCTGTGGATTGTCCAGATATGGTATTAGGGGTTACGCTGATCAACTGTTCCTTGCGGATGCTCCATGATCGCAAACGAGTTACATTACCCTGGCATCGTCGCATCGGCGCACCTATGGTACAACGGTTACTGGGGATTAAGTGGGTGGGACAACTCTTTTTCCGTCAACTGGCTAAGCCACAGGTTGTGCGTAAAATTTTATTGCAAGCTTATCGCCAATCCGAGGCGGTGACCGATGAATTAGTGGACTTGCTGATGACACCGGCGGCTGATGTAGGTGCGGCTGATGTGTTTATTGCCTTTACCCGCTATTCCTCTGGACCTATACCCGAAGACTTATTACCTCGCTTATCTTGTCCCACACTGATTTTGTGGGGAACGGATGATCCCTGGGAACCCATCGCTGAGGCAAAAGAATGGGTCAATTTTCCAGCCGTGGAAAAATTTGTCCCCTTAGACGGTTTAGGGCATTGTCCTCAAGATGAAGCCCCTGATGTGGTTAATCCCATTTTACAGGATTGGATTGCGGGGAAGAGTTGATTGGGAATTGGGGAAGTTTTGACCCTTCGCTGCGCTCGAAGGCATGGTTTTCACCCTTCACTTCGCCCAGAGGACATGGTGCGTGAGTTTTGAATTAACCACAGAACATCCCCCTATCCCTTATCTCCCCCATCTCCTCTATCTCCCATATCCCCGCACCCCTGTTTCCTTTCTTTAACTTTTATGAATGCGATACCACATTCAGTAGTTGACTATTGAGAATTTTTTCAAAAAAGACTATCCTTTGACTGGTGAGTAGATGTAAAGGGTTGGGTGGCAAAAAATAAGCAGCTATTGGCGAGCAACTGTGCTAGAACACCAACTCAGTAATCAGACCCACTTAATAAAGTGTAACATTAAATACCAAATAAACATTTTTTTTACATTTGAATAAGGGCGGGTTTTGTTGACAAGTGATCAAGCACAAACTCTTCCCATGGGTTGGGGGTTTGGGAAAGTCCCGACGAACTTTTAACTTTACGGCTACCGCAATTTTGCGGACTACATCGACGTTCTAGACAAGGGGTGTGTCATGAGTACAAAGGATAAGCTAGGCAATTTTCAACCGTCACAGACGGCGAAGGGGGCTACCCTACAAAAGCTATCCAAACTATGGGCAAAAAAATATGTCCAAAAACACAGTATTCCCGAAAAAGCGTGGCAGTCGGATTCACCAGGATTACGAGCCATTACAGCTCAGCGGTTACTTGATTCCTTGCGAACGATAATGATTCAATCTTGGACAAAAACCGAAGCTTTGCTCTGCCAAGAAATCAAACGACAAGGCATTAACTATCGCTTAATTGACCCTTGGCAAATTACTAAAGATACTTACTTAATCTATGAGAAAGTATTGCTCGCTTATGCCGATCAAGTCACCCCCGAACGTTTATGTTTATTTTTATCACCAGAGTTAGGTCGCCTGCGACACAACTACACAGCAATTGACCCCAGGGTGATTGCGTTTGTTAGTCTACAGTTTCACTATAGTGGTCAGTTTCTCCTGAAATCACTGTCACCTCAGGAGCAAGCTACGGTGAGTGTTTATTTTCAGGTGATTGATGATTGTCTGTATATGCCATTACAACGTCTCTACAAAGCCGCCGCGAACTATGAACATCAATCATTAGCGTTGGTTTTGCTACGGCAGATTTTACCGGATCAAGCGTTGATTTCTCAGCAAATTGCCACCCGAATTATCGATTTACATCCGAATTATCATTGTCATAGTGGTAGCTTGGCAAACCCTAGTGTGAAGTCTGCCAGTATTCGGGATGTGGAACTATTTCAAGTTTACTTGTGGCTTTGTGTTTTGGAAAAGAGTATTGCGCCCATCCAAGAAGAATTGTTTCCCTTGTGTGTCATGCTCTATCCATCTTTAAATGTGGGTTGGGAATTAGTCCGGCACATGATTCATCTGTTAGGGCGAGAATTTAGCAAACGTCTTTCTCGGCAGCAAATTCCACTCATTTTACCCTATCTTCAAGTGTTATGGGAAATGTTTTCTCCTGAGGTATTTCCCGAACGTTTGCCCGTTGAAGCGTTAGAAAATTCGGCTTAGTTGTCATTTGTCATTTGTCATATTTTATTGAGTCACCTACCTTAAGCCCTATATACCTCAACCCCCAACGGACAAACTTGAGTGCACCCGTTATAAGATAGCGATGGTGAAAACGACGGCGTTTTAACCAGGGGATGAAACTTAAGCGTTGCGTTCAGCAGAGCAACTTTAGTTGCGAGTCTAATCTATCCTGACAACACTCAAACAGTAGTGTAGTATAATGAGTGTTAGATACATGGCAGGGGCCGTTGCAAATGTTTACTTTAATTTACGAGTTTAAACTAAAACCAACTAGCGCCCAAATAGCCATTTTTAAGGAATGGCTAGAGCAATGCCGTAGAGTATACAACTACGCTTTAACTGAGCGCAAAGATTGGGTTAACTCTCGTAAGTGTCCGGTGAACGCTTGCTCAATTAAAAGTGAATACATCATACCAGCAGACAAAGAAGCGCCTAAGTACAATTCTCAAGCAGTAGCGCTAACCCAAGCTAAAAAGAATATCCCTGAATTAAATCAGGTACACTCGCAAGTGCTACAACAAACCCTAAAACGGCTACAGTTAGCATTTGAAGGGATGTGGAAGAATGGGCGGGGGTTCCCACGGTACAAGAAAGCAGGTCGGATGCGGTCATTCGTATTTCCATCAATGGGGGTAGCCCCCATTCAGGGGAAGTATGTCAAGCTACCCAAAATTGGGCTGGTCAAGTTCAATCAATCTCGCCCAATTCCCGATGACGCAGCGATTAAACAGGCGCGGGTTGTGAGGCGGGCGTCCGGCTGGTATGTACAACTAACCTGGCAATGGAAAGTAGATGTACCCCAGATTAATTCATCGGGTACATCGATAGGGATAGATGTCGGTATTAGCCATTTTGCCGCCGTATCTAATGGGCGATTGTTCCCCAATCCAAAGCCGTTTAAGCAACTAGAAAGCAAGCTTAAATCGCTGCAAAAAAAGGTAGCTAATAAACGGTTTGGGTCAAACAATCGCGCCAAAGCACTTCTCAAAGTGGCACGACTACAGGAGCGGATAGCAAACACCCGTAAAAACTACCATTGGGAGTTAGCCCATAACCTTTGTGACTGGGCTGATATGATATTTGCTGAACAACTCAACCTCAAAGCATTAGCTAGAGGCTTCTTAGCCAAACATTGCCTAGATGCGGGGTGGGGTCAGTTCCTAGATATCCTTTCCCAATGCTGTTTTAAGCGCGGCAAATACTTCCAAAAAGTACCCGCTTCTGGTACAAGCCAGACTTGCCCTAAGTGCCTAAAGGAAACAGGCAAGAAAAAGCTTCGAGAGCGAGTACACAAGTGTCAGCATTGCGGGTATACGGCTAATCGGGATGTTGCCGCCGCTCAAGTAGTCGAAATTAGAGGTAGGACAGCCGTGGGACACACGGTGGGTAAGCTTTCTGAGGGTAAAGGTTCTGTCCTAGAAGACGTTAAACTCTGCCTCCCTGCGAAGAAAGAATCCCCCGCGTTTTAACCGGGGGAGTGTCAAATCCAGCAGCATCGGCGCGATCGCGAAACTGAATCTGTGGGCTGAAACTAAGATACAGTGGGGAGTTGGGCATTCCGTTGAGGAGAAGAGACGCCTTAATCACCGGACGTCACTTAAAATTCTTTCCCGAAAAACCCCTGTCAACCGTCTCCATCTGCTAAAATGTAAAGCAATGTAAAGGTATTGTCTTTTACCAGACAGCATCGCAGTAGACTTGAGAGTGAAAAAGCTAACTCCATCTCAAGTAATGGAGTCGAAGAGGAAGGCTATGGGGATCGCCACAATTAACCCAGCAACGGGAGAAACGCTCAAAACCTTTGAGCCACTAAGTCATGAGTCGATAGAAGCCAAACTCACCCTGGCACAACAGGTGTTTGAGTCTTACCGGAAAACGCCAATGGCGCAACGGGCTAAATGGCTGAACGCGGCGGCGGATATTCTGGAACGGGATAAGGTCAAGTTCGGTAAACTGATGACCTTAGAAATGGGCAAAACCATCAAAAGCGCGATCGCAGAGGTGGAAAAATGTGCCTTGGTTTGCCGTTACTACGCCGAAAACGCCGCAAAGTTTTTGGCAGATGAATATATTACCACGGATGCCAGCCAAAGTTTTGTCCGCTATCAGCCCTTAGGTATCATTCTAGCGGTAATGCCGTGGAATTTTCCCTTCTGGCAAGTCTTGCGTTTTGCCGCCCCCGCGTTAATGGCGGGGAATGTCGGTGTCTTGAAACATGCCTCGAATGTGCCACAATGCGCCTTGGCGATTGAGGACATTATAAAGGAAGCAGGTTTTCCCGAAGGGGCATTCCAAACCTTATTAATTGGCGCCAATCAAGTCGAAGCCATTGTCAGTGATCCGCGGATCAAAGCCGCCACCTTAACCGGGAGTGAACCCGCAGGGGCGTCTTTAGCCGCTACCGCTGGGAAACACCTGAAGAAAACAGTGCTAGAACTCGGCGGAAGTGATCCATTTATTGTCCTAGAAAGCGCCGACTTAGACGCCGCCGTTTCCACCGCCGTTACCGCCCGGATGATCAATAATGGTCAATCCTGTATCGCCGCTAAACGCTTCATTGTAGCCGATGCGATCGCAGATGAGTTTGAAAAGCGTTTGGTTGAAAAATTTAAAGCCCTAAATGTGGGCGATCCCATGGAGGAGACAACCACTATTGGACCTTTGGCAACGCCCAGCATTCTCCAAGAATTAGACCAACTGGTACAAACTTGTATAGCCGGGGGAGCCAAAGTTCTGATTGGTGGTAAACCTTTAGATCGCCCCGGTCATTTTTACCCCCCCACCATCTTGGCGGATTTCCCCCCAGGAACCCCCGCCGATAACGAAGAATTTTTTGGTCCGGTGGCGTTATTGTTTAGAATTCCTGACATTAACGCGGCAATTGCTAAAGCAAATGAAATTCCCTTTGGCTTAGGGGCGAGTGCGTGGACAGCGGACGAAACCGAAGCCCAACAACTCATTGAGGAGATTGAAGCCGGGGCTGTCTTTATCAACGGATTAGTTAAATCTGACCCCCGCTTACCCTTTGGCGGGATTAAGCGTTCCGGCTATGGACGGGAATTAGGAGTACAAGGAATTCACGAATTTGTCAACATCAAAACCGTTTGGGTGAAATAGTTAATAACTATGGACGGGAGACAGTAGTAGAAGCTATTGTTAAAAAAACCGAATTTTAACAATAGGATTTTAATCCTTAGCCTTGAATCTTTACCGGGGATAGCTAACAGCCAGTCCTAGCTTTAGCCCCCTCTAACTTGTTCTGCTTGAATTTCAGCAGGCATCAATGGCGACGAAATAGGACATCGGACAAACCATCAGATAACCAATGAGTGTTGAGGGAAAACTGAGATGGGTGAAATGAATACAGCGGACATGCTAGTCAAATGCCTCGAAAATGAAGGCGTCGAATACGTGTTTGGATTGCCTGGGGAAGAGAACTTGCATGTGCTAGAAGCACTCAAGCACTCTTCCATTCAATTTATTACCACCCGCCATGAACAAGGAGCAGCCTTTATGGCGGACTTGTATGGACGGTTAACTGGAAAGGCGGGCGTCTGCCTTTCTACTTTAGGACCTGGGGCAACCAATTTGATGACTGGGGTAGCTGACGCCAACCTAGATGGCGCCCCGCTGGTGGCGATTACGGGACAGGTGGGAACCGATCGCATGCATATTGAATCCCACCAATACTTGGATTTGGTGGCAATGTTCGCCCCCGTAACCAAGTGGAATACGCAAATTGTGCGTCCGAGTAATACCTCGGAAATTGTGCGGAAGGCATTTAAACTGGCTCAAAGCGAGAAACCCGGGGCAGTTCACATTGATCTGCCGGAAAATATTGCCGCCATGCCGGTTACAGGTGAACCCTTGGCTAAAGATGAACGGGAGAAAACCTATGCCTCATTCCGGAGTATCGGCAAAGCGGCGGTTGCCATCTCCAAGGCAAAAAATCCCCTAATCTTAGTGGGAAATGGAGCAATTCGCGCCAATGCGGCGCAAGCCCTGACAGAATTTTCCACCCGGATGAATATCCCGGTGATCAATACGTTTATGGGCAAGGGGGTGATTCCCTATACCCATCCCCTAGCCCTATGGACTATGGGATTACAACAGCGCGATCACGTTAGCTGCGCTTTTGATCAAACGGACTTAGTGATTGCGGTGGGTTACGATCTGATCGAATATTCGCCGAAGAAATGGAATCCAGACGGCAAGATTCCGATTATTCACATTGGTGCTGCCCACGCTGAAATTGATAGCAGCTATATTCCTTTGGTGGAAGTGGTTGGGGATATTTCGGATTCGCTGAATGAAATTATGAAACAAGCGGATCGGGAAGGCAAGGCGACGCCCCATGCGGTGGAATTACGCTCTGATATTCGGGCGGATTATGAACAGTATGCCAATGATGAGGGGTTTCCGATTAAGCCGCAAAAACTCATCTATGACTTACGTCAGGTGATGGGACCCGAAGATATCGTTATTTCTGATGTCGGTGCCCATAAAATGTGGATGGCACGCCATTACCACTGCGATCGCCCCAACACTTGTATCATCTCCAATGGCTTTGCGGCGATGGGGATTGCTATGCCGGGTGCGATCGCGGCAAAATTAGTCCATCCGGATCGGAATGTTGTCGCCGTGACGGGTGATGGCGGTTTTATGATGAATTGTCAGGAACTAGAAACCGCCCTGCGAGTCGGTACCAATTTTGTCACCTTGATTTTCAATGATGGTGGCTATGGGTTGATTGAGTGGAAACAACACAATCAATTTGGCGACTCAGCATTTATTAAATTTGGCAATCCCGATTTTGTCAAGTTTGCTGAGAGTATGGGGTTAAAAGGCTATCGGGTGAATTCGGTGGCGGAGTTTATTCCCACCCTGAAAGAAGCCTTAAGCCAAGATGTGCCGACGGTTATTGATTGCCCAGTAGACTATGGCGAAAATCTCCGCTTTAGTCAAAAAGCTGGGGACTTGAGTTGCAAAATGTAGGTCATACAATTGACGTTTTCGACAGTAGGGGCACGGCATTGCCGTGCCCCGACAGGTATAGCTATTAACAACTGGACTTGGGATAAACAAAGGGCTTCCCCTTCCGCCTCTGGCAGAATGATCAGATTCCTAAGCACCATACTGTCCGTTACGAATTCTTTTGGTTCCTTGGGTTCAAACCCAAAGCGGGTTAATGCTTTTTCCCCCTTTACGCAGAAACAATGTAATCCGAGTTAATCGCACTCACTTTATTTGCATCCACTAAGGCTTGATAAACCATAGCAGCAACCTCACCACGGGTAGCCGCTTTTGTCGGATTGAGTTTTTTGATATCAGGGTGATTTACCACAATTTGTTTCTTCGTTGCTGTGACTACTTCCTCCTTACCATAGTCAGGAATATCATCGCTATCCTCGTAAACAGTTAAGGCATTATCATCGGATTCTGATAATCCTAATCCATTCACCAAAGAAACCAGAACCTGAACCCGTTCGACATTATCTCCCTGGCGGAACATATCACCGGGATAACCAGACAGAAATTCGCCGCGATAGGCTTTTTGAATCACATCCTTTGCCCAAGACTTGTCACTAACATCCAGAAAGTTCTTGGCTTCCCGTTTGGGTTCAGGGTCAAAGGCTTTAACCAATAATGCCGCATATTGGGCGCGGGTCATTTTTTCATTGGGTTTAAATGTACCATCACCAAACCCGCTAATTAAGCCTTTGTCGAGTAATCCTTCAATAAACGGCTTTGCCCAGTGGTTTTGGATATCGGGGAAGGTTTTAGGTTGGTTATCATCGGGATTGGCGCTAACAATATAGTCTGAGTCAACTGCACTCACCTGATTAGCATCAACCAGCGCCTGATACACCATCGCCGCTACCTCAGCACGGGTAGCATCTTTTGTCGGGTTAAGTTGTTCCGTCTTGGGATAACTCACCACCATTTTTTTCTTTGTTGCCGTGTTGACTTCATCTTTGGCATAATCGGGGATAGCGTCGCGATCGCTATAGGTACTCAACACCGTCCCATCGCTTGCCGATAACCCCAATCCATTCACTAAAGAAACAATCACTTGCGCCCGTTGCACATTATCATTGGGTTTAAAGGTATTTTTTGGAAAACCCGATAGGAATTCGCCCCGATAAGCCTGTTGAATTACATCCTTTGCCCATAAATCAGCGGCAACATCTGTGAAATTTATCCCATTCCGTTTAGCCGAGGGATTAAAGGCTTTCACTAATAGTGCCGCATATTGAGCGCGGGTCATTTTTTCATCGGGCTTAAATGTGCCATCTTTAAAGCCGCTAATTAATCCTTTGTCAAGTAATCCTTGAATAAAGGGTTTTGCCCAGTGGTTTTGAATATCGGAGAAGCTATCCGGTGGTGAATTTCCATCATCACCGTTACCACCATCTCCACCGCTATCACCGTTATCACCGACGATGCTGCCCTCAATTTTAACTGAACCACTAACTTGATTACTCGTCAACTGATTTCCCCAAGAAACCAGGGTATTCTTGCTAGAGTTGAGAATGGCGAATTTGCCGTTGTTGCGAAAAATATTATTACCTGGAGCTTCTTTGCTACCTAAGTCGGGTTCGCCATTGCCTGTCACGGCTATACCGTATTCTTCATTATCTTCAATCCGGTTATTTCGCAGGATAGGTTTAGCATCTACAGAAACTCCCACTCCGAAACGGTTTTCGGTAATGATATTATCTACAACTCGCGGCGTCGCATTGCCATCAATGCTAATACCGTACCCTGCTTTTTTGCAACTATTATTTTTAATTTCACCTTGAGCATTTTTGGTAAAGGATATGCCATTACCGCCGTTATCAATGAAGTTATTATTGACAACGTTAGGTTTGGCTGTTCCTGTGGCTAAAACACCTTCCCGATTACATTGAGTGAAGGTACAGTTAGTGATAGTCGGATCAGTCGATTCAATCCAAATTCCTGTGCCTCGCGTGGCTTTATTCGTCACCGTGACACCGCGCACTTCTGTTGTATCTTCCAGTAAAAGGGTTATATTTTGTTTAGCCAGCGTGGGACTAATATACTCGCCATTTCCTTCAATTACAATACCACTGCCTTTATTCCCTTCATTGCCTACAAGTTTGACCCCCGAAGGGACTTGCAGTGGGAAAATCTCGCCGCTAGTCGCATTATAGGTTCCCGCCGCCAGTTGGATGGTTGTATCGGCTTGGGCTTGTTGCAGGGCTTTGGACAGGGTTTTCCAGGGAGAAGATTGGTTACCCGCAGCGCTATCGTTTCCAGTAGCGGGATTAACGTAAAGAGTTTGAGCCATAATGTAATCTTTCTATCGAAACAATAATGAGAGTATTGACTTGAGATAATGGTGAATCTTTCTCAGGGTAGGCTCAACTCAGGGCAAAAATCATCCTTCATTAGGGTGAAATTTAGCGCCTCACGGTTCCCTAGACTCAGATTTTACACCATTAAGAGCAAATGTACTAATATGAATCGCTATGGCGTCTAAGCTCTTTTTCAATAATTTCTTTAACAAACTCTGGAATCTCTTTATCCAATTTGATAGCTTGTTGCTTTAGTCTTTCATAGAAGTTGTTACAAAGCCATACTGCATAATGTGATCAATAACCGCTCTAGGTCTTTTGGCTGTTACTGACTGACAAATTTTTATAAAATCGTCAGGTAACTGTTGAGAATTATCCATGTTGCTATAGAAGAGTCAATTGCTTAGGAAATCCAAGAATATAATTTTCTACTTCGGGTGAGCAATCTCCGAGTAAAGTGGGTGACAAATATAGTGACTCTACTGTTATTTCCTGTTTGCCTAAAAGTGTTGCCTGCGATGAACGTCCCACCTCGATTTGAATTTTCTTAAGACCAAGATATTCCGGTAGTTTATTACCAAATATTTTACTACCTCGTTTACCATCGTAACTAATTGCAAATTTTATTGCTTTTCTGTTTAATACTTCAATAGCGGAAACAAACTCATCAAAACTAATCCCAGAGCAGTATCTAGAGTCTCTATTCCCACATACTCCTTGGTAGGGAGGGTCCATGTAGATAAAATCAGTATTGTCAACCTTGGCTAAAACATCTTTATAATCGAGAGCCGTAAATAAACATTTATTTTTTAGCAAATGAGAAACTCCTTCAATATTCTGTCGCATTTTTTCAGGGCGGGTACCTTTCCTGCGCTTATCTGGGCTTTGATTAAATAAACCATGGCTATTGTATCGGACAGAACCTTTTACACATCGGGAGAGCAGATAGAGGAACAACAAAGGGTCAGATGTTTTATTAAATTCATCTCTAATCTTATAATAGTGTTCTACCGAGTTCCCATGTTGCTCATTCCATATTTTTGTATAGAAATCTGCTATTTGAGTAGGCTGTTCAACAATCAACTCTAGTAACTTAATTAAAGGTCGATTCAAATCATTAATCCAAAAGTTTTGACTAACCTGCCGTGCCGCAGCAGCGATACTAATCGCAGCAGTTCCTGAAAATGGCTCGACTAACCTTCCTATGTTCTTAGGCAGAAACCTGAGAATGTCTGAGGCAAGATTCCTTTTACTTCCCTGATACTGGATTGGATGCGGAAGATTAGCCATCTTAATCTAAGGATAAATGCGTAAGTACACTGCAGCAGTAATTTATACCTATCTCTATACTAATTAAGTTTACCACTGGCAGAGGGATTAAAATCCACCGGGAAGGTACTGCCCCTTCTACCTCTGTGTTATCAGCACAGCGCCTCACTATTTCGGCTTCCGGTGGATAGAGGAAGATGGAGGAATTGAACCCCTACGACATCGCTGCCGTACCACGGTTTTCAAGACCGCTTGCCGTCCATCCAGCGGCATCTTCCATTCAAGGGTGTCTGACGGACTTTTGTCAAATGAATTGATATTCTTCGGCATTAAACCAGAATTTTTAGTCAAATTATCCTTGACGCAATATCTCTCGCACTTCCCCTAAAATCTGTCCCAATCTATTTTGACCACTGCTGTCTTTACCGCACCCCCAGTAGTAATCTATGGGAGAATTTTCCACAATTAAGTCATCTCCTGTCGCCAAAAGTATCTCGCGGATATCGGCATTTGCTTTAAACTTTTGCAATACTCCCCGCTTCATGATTTCATCCTTAACTTGTTCCCAATCGCTACGGAGAGGATGTTCCCGACTTCTGCCCATTTTGGCAGCTTCCTTGGGTGTTTTTACCTCGCGGATTTTGTCGAACCAAGGATGATCCGTATCGACGAATTTCTGTGCCTGGAAGTAATGTTCACTCGTTGCCCACCAATAACCATCTAACTCGAAACCATGGTGAGAGAAGTTAGAAAAGCAACCGTAGGGTTTTTCGCGGGTGCTGTAGAAGTAGACAGGCATACTTTGAATTGGTATTTTTGTACTATTTTAGTCCAATATTTGTAATTTTGCGATCGCCCTCTCGTACTAAGTATGTAAGCTCTTAGAAGTCAGGACACGCAAGGCGCGATCGCGATCCGGTTCATAAGTAATAATTTATACCTTATACGTCAAAATCTGCCCTGATTCATAAATCATCAACTGATTAAAATTTAGTTACATTTCTGTAAAAATGTCAGCTCTAGTTTAGGTCAAAAGAGCAAGAACGATAAAACGGGAAAATCTGATGCTAGGATGAATTAATCTGTTTGTAGTAAGCGCTTCAGCGCTTCTTCTGGCACGAAGCGTGCCTACTACGAACGAACCCCCGAAAACTATGTCCTCGCCACGTTCTCTGAGAATTGAACTGACTGTTTCTGCCTCCAATCCAAACTTACTCGAAGGTCTAGAAACCTGGTTGCGCTTGGGTTTAATCAGTGATGCCCAAGTTAAGCAATTAAGTCGAATCTCTCTGTCTTGTCGCGTACCTCAACCAGAGATTGCACCGCTTCCATCTCGTCCTCAAGTTGCCTCTCCCCGGAAGGTGAAAACTCAGGTAGAGGAACCCGTTCCTACGGTGTCGCCCTTATCCCGCGTCTGGCAGTCATGGCAAGAGGAACTGAGTGTACGCTGGCTGCTGTTTCTGGGTGTCTTTCTGGTTGTTGTCTCTTCCGGTGTCCTCGCCGCAACTCAATGGCAGAATTTTCCCCCAGCGGGACAGTATGGTGTGTTATGGGCATATACCGTTGTCTTTTGGGGCATTAGCCTTTGGGCGGGAAAGCGTTCTAACTTAAAGTTAACCTCTCAAACCTTGCAACTGATTGCCCTACTTTTAGTCCCGGTTAATTTTTGGGCAATGGATAGCTTTGGGTTATGGCGTCATCCCTGGGAATGGATTGTTGTTGGGGTGGCGGCGTTAAGCTTAACCGGGATTACGGTTATCAATCAATCTATTCAAACCAACTCATTCCGGCTTACCTCCCGCGCTTCTCTAATTTTATGGTTGAGTTATCTACACTGGGGTTGGAATTGGGCAGAGGTTCCATTAGTCGCTGTTTATTTAGGTGTCATCGGAACCGCAATTTTCCTCCCCTGTGCCCCTCCATCCCCCCGCGCTTCCCCATCTGTGCCTAATCATGCCCCTACAGGCAGTTTAGTGGTGATTTATGCCCTAACGGTGTTGTTGGGACGGGCGATTTTCGTGATAAATGTGCCAATTGCCCAACTTGGTTTGGCGATGGGAATCTGTGGTTGGTTGTTGGTGCGACTGGAAAAACCCCCGGAAACCTCACCGGAGTCTGTCTCCTCCTTTAGTACAAAACTCTGGGATGGAATTGGTGGCGGGTTATTGCTGATGGGTTGGGTAGTTTCAGTAGGAGAAGCAATTCCCTGGCAAGCCACGGCGGTTAGCGGGTTGACTATTTTGTTTTTCGCCCAGCGCTTACAGTATTCTCGGCGACGTCGGGATTTAGCTGCCATTTTTATTATTGGTTTGCAGACGCTGTTTTTACTATGGCGATTAATCCCGTTGGCGGTACGAGAAGATGTAATTACATTCCTCTCTCAACAGTTTGGTTTAGTCGTCGAAGCTTGGTGGGGTGTCGCCCTGTTTCCCTACGTTATTTTCTGGGTGGGCTTGACAGATTGGCTGTATCGTCAGTCGAACCCTAAATTAGCCCGTTTTGGGGAAGGACTCACATTAGGATTGGGTGTGATGTTAACGGTAATCAGTACCCTGAATCCGACGACGCGATCGCTCAATCTCTTACTCTCCACCATAACCCTTGCTATTGTTACCCATCGCCGCCCTCCTCTGCGTATTCCTCTGGTTTATCTTACCCATATCGCCGGATTATTAACCCTGTGTTCGTTTATCGAGGGATGGTTTGGGACTATCAGCGAACCCCTCTGGGCAAGTTTATTGTTGGCGCTAATGGTAGGAGAATGGAGTCTAAGTATAAGGCAGGAAGGGCAAACCGTAGAAGCAAATCCCCCATCTCCTGTTCCCAAACAAATCTGGTATCGCAGTTGTTGGCACATTGGTTTTGTCCTCGCTGGAATTAGTTATGTTTTACTGGCTGGGGAGGGATTTCCCATGCACCCTTGGGGACTTTTATGGTTACTCACCCCATTAACCTTAACTGGAGTTGCCAGTCTTACTCAGCGATCGCGGCGCATTCAGGCTGCTTCGTGGAGTGCGATCGCGTTATTTCTTGCCCAGGGGCTAACCCTATTCATACCGCAAAGTAGACTGATAGGCTTAGGGATTGCCACGGTTTTAATGTTCCTCAATAGCCGCTATTTACGCCAAACTGTAGCCGCCGCGATCGCGATTGGATTTGCCCTCAGCTTTTTGGCTGCATGGCTTTGGCAAGGAATTCCCGGATTACCCCCCCTATCCGTCGCCGATTGGTATTTGGCTGGCGCGATCGCAATTCTCGGATTATGGCTGCTACGGGCTAGTTTAATTCCCCAGTCTGGCGGTTTAGCCACATTGTACGCCCAAGCCTCGGATGGATGGGCAATTGCCCTGTCTGGTACAGAATTAGGATTTCTGACGCTACACAGTACCCAGAGTTACATAGAACTGATTCCATCGAGTTGGCAATACTTAACCGCCTCAATTTTAATTGGCGGTGCTATTTGTTTTCGCTGTTGGCGATCGTTCACTGACTTTGGTGTTTACGGCATCAGTTGGGCAATTGAATTAGCGATCGCAGATACCATTGTCTTACAAAATGGTTCATCCTTAACCCTAGCCACCGCTAACATTATCCTGGCACTTTTAACACTATTCCTTACAGATTGGTGGTTTGCCCGTTTAGAGGGGGACACAGGGGAACCCGTAGAGACGCGCCATGGCGCGTCTAGGGATGCACTGGAAATTTTACCCTTAATTTATGCCCTGATTGGCATTGGTTTACGTTGGACATATTTCACCCCTTATACTGGGTTACTCACTCTCGGTGCGGCATTAACCGGGATAGGCGTAGGGCGTCGCCGTCTTCCCTGGAAAGGGATCACCTATCTTTCCCTAGCGGGTATTTCTATTGCTTGGTATGAATTGGTGATTTACCAGATGCTGCAAGCGGATGGGGGAAATCCGGCAGATGGCTTTACTATTTTAGGCGGTGTCGCGGCTGCGATCGCGGTTATTTATCGAGTGTTGGCTTGGTTTTTGCGATCGCGCGATCGTTCCACAGTTTTCAACCTCAGTATCACTGAAATTAAAATCACCGCACACATTCACTGGGCAATTGCCAGTTTCCTGATGGTGCTAGCGGCTGGAATGTCTGTATTCACAACACCAAACCTGAGAACAATCGGACTTGCCATCAGTTGGATACTGGCTATCTATGCGTTATTACAGGGGCGTACAAGAGGACAACAACGCCAGTTTTTTGCCTCATCTGCTAACCTCTGGATATACGCCGGATTAACCCAAGTCGCCGCCACAGGTGTTTATGCACGTTTGGCATGGACACAGTTGAGCATATTTGACCCTTGGAGAGGGGTAATGGCTTGTTTATTCGCGATCGCTCTTTTTCAACTTCCCTGGCGACGCTGGGGATGGAACGATAAACCTTGGCAACATTACGCCATAATATCTCCTCTGCTAACAGTTTGCCTCAATTATCAAACCCTATCTTCGATTAATTTACTGGCAGTTGCTGGGTTTTATGCCTGGGTTGCCAACCGCCAGTCTAATTTACGCTGGACATATTTGAGTCTATTTTTCGTTGATTGGGCAATCTGGCGGGTTTTAGTTAATCTACAGATCACTGAACCCTTGTGGTATGCTGCCATAATTGGCGGATCTTGCCTCTACACTGCCCAAATTGATCCAGAATTAAGACTCTCCCGAAAACGACAAACTCGTCATTATCTCCGCTTACTGGGTAGTAGCATCATTTGTTTAGCCGCGTTATTTTTCCATCAAGAGACTGGACTCATTCCGGGAATAATTAGCGTGGTTGCCATATTTGCCGGATTAGGACTGCGAATTCGAGCATTTTTAATGGTTGGCACGGCAACATTTGTCCTCACGGTATTTTACCAGTTAGTTGTTCTGAGTTTTCGTTATCCCTTTTCCAAATGGGTCATTGGCTTAATCGCTGGCATCATTTTTATTAGCATTGCCGCTAACTTTGAACAGCGACGGGAGCAAATTCTGGGCATTTTCCAAAACTGGGCGAACCAGTGGCGAGAATGGGAATAAGCAGGGGTTGTTCCAGACGTGCCATGGCAAGTCTTTTAGCTGGGTCAGTTTGATTATTGATTGTGTAGGGGCGGGTTTCACGATTATCTTTTCGGTTACATCCATAAGTAACTCGCACCCGCCCCGACCCAGGTTTCTAGACTGCCTGTGAAAAGTGTTAGAATTCCGGTGACACAAGGGAGTGACTAATGAAATGCTGACCACTCAGCCAGGTGGAAACCTCAAGGTTTTATGGAACCTACAACCAACACCCTGGATTTTATCGATCGTTAACCTTTATGGTTTGAGGGTTAATTGTCTAACCTTTAACGATTGAACTTTAAGCGTTCTTCTATAAAAATTACGGATAAACAGGTGGCAAGATTTGCACAGGCAAAAAGGCTTTACCGTTCAAGCGATGGGTGAAGGCTCCCACGCTCTTTAGCTGGGAGATGAAACCGAGCGAACCGTCTAGGTAGCGAATAAATTCGCCAGTCAAATAATTCGGATAACGTTCTACTATTGTGGTAATGTAAATACAAG
>NZ_JAVKEW010000245.1:0-9372 GCF_040226375.1 Coleofasciculus sp. G2-EDA-02
AAATCGATTGGCGATACTCACGACTTTCGCCTGTGCTAGACTACTTTTATAGATTAACACATTATTTATTACAATACAAGACTAAGAGAAAATAAAAAGTCGTCCTAAAAGGACGAGGCTTGTATCCCTAGTTCTCGGTCATAAAATGACTATACCAAAATAGTGGAATAGTTGTAGGTTGGGTTGACCTTAGGAAACCCAACAGAATCTAGGGCTAAAGCCCTGACTACCAACTAGGGCTAAAGCCCTGACTACGAACTTTGTTGCCCTAAAACCCTTTTCACGGGTTCATATTCAGCGTTAATCTGGGACACTAGCGCCGCTTTCACCTCAACGGTTTCACTCTCCGCCTTGGCTTCTAATTCCTGACACAAATGAGCCAGACGGGTGGCTCCTACTATAGCACTGCTGGACTTCAACGTATGAGCTGTCCGTTCGAGCAGTTCGGTTTGTCCTTGAGTGAGGGCATCAGACAGGTTTTGTAAGAGTTTCGGGGCTTCCTCTAGATAACGCTTAATTACTTCGGCTAATACGTCCTCTTGATTAAGCATCTCACGTAATTGTTGAAAAATTACGGGATCAAACACAGGTTTATTTGACGCATCCAATCCCGCCGCCTTAGCGCTATCCGATGGGGTTGTATCATCAAGATGTTTCACCGGAATCTCTCTAGGATCTTCCAGACATTCCAGCTTCACATCTCTACAGGCTTTTTTTAACGCTTCAACCAATTCCTCCATGCGGATAGGTTTGCTGATATAATCATCCATACCAGCCTCAAGGCACATTTCGCGATCGCCTACCATGGCATTTGCAGTCATGGCAATTATTCGAGGACGTTTCGAGTGAGTATCCCCATTTAAATCCAACCACTCTTGACAAATACGACGGGATGCTTCTAACCCATCCATTTCTGGCATCTGAACGTCCATAAATACCACATCATAAGGCTGACGCCGTAGCGCTTCTAGAACTTCTAAACCATTCCCCGCCACATCGGCTCGATACCCCATCCGTTGCAGCAGATGCAACGCCACCTGCTGATTCACCTGATTATCTTCTGCCAGTAAAATCCGTAGGGGTAAACGTTCACCCATCTTGGCGTCAATGTCTGGCGTTTTGGCGCTGTGGACTTTAACCTTAATCGGTACCCCTGCCATTGCTTGCATCAGCACATCACACAGTTGAGACTGTTTAATCGGTTTAGTCAGAAACCCCGCAAACTTCTGCTTCACATCCGGTTCCTCGACTTGCAACTCACCCAGAGACGACAACATCACCAGAGGTAGGCTTTGACAACCGGGAAGTTTACGAATTTTCAAAGCCAATGTCACCCCATCCATCTCCGGCATCTGCATGTCTAAAATGGCAAGGTCAAACCGTTCCCCCTGATGCAGCCAGTCTAAGGCTTGAATACCCGATTGCGCCGCATAGCATTCCATCCCCCAAGCTTGAGCTTGTCGCATTAAAATCTGGCGATTCGTCTCGTTATCATCCACAATCAGCAGGCGTTGACCGTCAAGTTCCAACTGACAAACCTGATTACTATTAACTTTGGTGCTAGGTTCAGCCGGAACCACAACGGTGAAGTAAAAGGTTGAACCCACTCCATCTTGACTTTCTACCCACATTGTGCCGCCCATCATTTCACATAATTGCTTACAGATGGCGAGTCCCAACCCTGTGCCACCGTACTTACGGGTGGTTGAGGAGTCTACTTGACTAAAGGGTTGGAATAAACGGTTTAATCGTTCTGGGGGAATGCCAATTCCGGTATCCTTAACGGCAAATTGAATCCGGTAATGGGGGGTAGCTGCTGAGGGCGTAATGGATAGGGCTGGAGAATCAGTGTTAGTCTTGGTTTCCCGACGCTCCCATTGCTCATAGTCGAGTTTCTCGGCGCTGAGTGAAACAATCACTTCCCCCGATTGGGTAAATTTAACCGCATTACTTAAGAGGTTAACCAGAATTTGCCGTAAGCGGGTCACATCACCGACAACCATTCTGGGGGTTTGGGGCGTGATTTGATAGGCTAGTTCGAGGTTCTTATCACTGGCTTTAGCTGCTAATAGATCCAGACAATTTTCAACACAAACTTGCAGATCAAAAGAGGCTTTTTCTAACTCCAGTTTGCCGGATTCAATTTTGGAGAAGTCGAGAATATCATTAATAATGGTGAGTAAGCTATCGCCACTATTGCGAATCGTGGTGACAAATTCCTGCTGCTGATGGGTTAACGGCGTATCCAACAGCAGCCCAGTCATCCCAATCACCCCATTCATCGGTGTGCGAATTTCATGACTCATGGTGGCGAGGAACTCACTTTTGGCACGAGTCGCGGCTAAAGCTGCGTCGCGAGCTTGTGCCAATTCTTGTGAGGCTTGCTGACGCTCAATTTCTCCACCAATCCACTGCGCCATGAGTCTTAAAAGTTCAATTTCTATGTCTTTGAATGGCTTTTGTCGGGATGTGAGACTAGCGAAGCAGAGCGTACCATAGAGTTGATCAGCGACAACCACAGGGACACCAATATAGGCTTCAACTTGGAAAATCTTGTAACCTGGGTGATTGTTCCATTGGCTGGTGCTAGCCGAGAGGATACACAGGGGCTTTTTGGCGTGTAAGATTTCGGCGCAGTAGGTTTGTTTCAGATCAAGAGTGACCCCTGTAAATTTCAAATTATTGGGCATTTGGGCGGCGATGATTTCATAACGCCCATTTTCGGTGTCGATGTTTTCCACATGAGAGAGGATACCTACATCCAGATTAAACTGGCGGCGTCCCATTGCCAGTAAGTTTTGTAGCTTTTGCTCAAAGTTAGAATTTTGTGCGGTTGTGACTTCGTATAAGGCGCGAATTGCCGCCGCATTTTCTCGCAGTTCTTGCTCAATGTGCTTGCGTTGGGTAATATCAATGGCAATGCCTAAAATTGCCGGCGTTGCTGAGCCGGTGACGTAGAAGGGAATGCGGGTGGTTTGCACGATGCGAATGTTACCCTGAGCATCAGTAACCCTTTCCTCTGGGATGTGTTTGGGTTGTCCATGTTGGATAATTTGCTGTTCTTCTTCCCGAATGCGGCGCAGTTGTTCGGGGGATTGAATAAAGTCCTCGTCTTTGTGGTTGAGCAGGTGTTCTACCGTCGTCCCATAAGCATCTGCGATCGCTTGATTAACTAATATAAACTGTCCATCTAGATTTTTGGCGAAAATAAAGTGAGGGACAAGGTCAATGATTTGACGCAGCTTTTGCTCACTGGCTTGTAACTGTTCGGCGGCTTGCTTGCGTGCGCTAATGTCTTCGACGGAACCTTCATAGTACAGCAGCACACCATTCCCATCCCGCACCGCACGAGTATTTTCACTAATCCAGATAATACTCCCGTCTTGGCGATACACTTGAGACTCGAAACTGGAGACAGCACCCTGTTGATGAATCAGGCGTTTAAATTCAGCGCGTTGGTTTTGATCGACGTAGAGTTGATGTTCACAATCGGTGAGTCGGCTAATCAGGGCGGCGGGGGAGGGATAACCATAAATCCGAGCTAAAGCCGGGTTAGCGCTAAGATAATGTCCATCGGGGGTAGTTTGGAAGATACCCCAACCCGCTTTTTCAAAGATACTGCGATAGTTTTCTTCGGCTTCAAACAGGGCTTCGGCGACTTGGATACGTTCTTTGATTTCCCGTTCTAATTTCTCATTTACCTGTGTCAATTCCTTGGTGCGCTCATTCACCCGCTCCTCAAGTTGAGCATTTAGGGTACGCACCGCCGCTTCTGCTTGCTTGCGATCGCGGATTTCAATTTCCAGCGCCTGATTTGCGGCTTGGAGTTGAGCAGGGCTCGGTAGCGCTAAGGCTTGGGGAATCAGCGGAATCAGGACTAACGCTGTGTAACAGGAAACCAGAGCCGTAAACGCTTTAATCAACCCCGAGATCCAATAATGTGGAAACCAAAGTGTCCAGACTCCCATGACATGAGTCATCCCACAGGCAATAATAAAAGCACCAAATAAGAAAAATACTTTGGAAAACGGAATATCATGTCGCTGGCTAACAAAGTAAAGCAGGATAATCGGAATTGAAAAATAAGCCAGGGCGATTAAGGCGTCAGAAATAACATGTAGGGAAACTAAATTCGTTTGCCATAAGTAGCAATGACCGTGGGGAATATACAATAGTACTGGTAACAAATCTGGCATTGTCAGTCCTTTAGTAATCCAGCCGATTTACTCGCTTATTCAAGGGAGTGAATACTCCATGTTGTTTGGCTGTGAGCCGATTGAGGGTAGGGGCGCATAGCGATGCGCCCTGGCTCCCTTGATTGGGGGACACCAAGTTCAAGCTGCTGTCGAAACAAAGGAAATCAGGGATAGTTTGATTGAATTCCGTTTCCTGTAGGAAATGGCGAAAGATTAAAAGCTAATGGTAAATCACCCGTTTCTGTCTATTTAGTAGCACAACTTGTCAGAACTCTTTATCCTCTAACATGGAATACTTTATCTATAATAAACATTTTGGCTTGACGAATTAAGCCATTCCCCGCCACATCGTCTCGATACCCCATGGGGTGGCTTTACAGAATCTTTAAGGTTTTCTCCCGGAACTTTACCGAAACTTCATAGATCTCACCCTGGGATTGCAGTAGTCTTTTTAGTGTAGTAGAGAGTTAAGGTTGACTCCGCCAAATGAACAGAGCGGGGTCTTTTTGTGGGAATGAGATGCTTCTTGCATCGCGTCCCTACATTGTTCCTGGGTCAACCGGATTCATTAATGTTACAAAACTTAAACATGAAGCCAATGTAAATTCATGTCTGGGAGGAGAAACAGCGCCATCGGGATTCACCCCCTAGATTTAGGGGAAAACTCAACTCAACTGCCTAGATATGGTGAAATTGACGACTCGAAGGCATCTAAGTCGCGATCGCACGATAGTCCCCAAGCTTAATTCTTACGCCTAAAGCTTGTTGTCCCATAAGTTTCCTCAGAAACTCCTCTCCCCATTTTTGGCACAAGGATTTAGCATATAAGGGTGACTAAACTGTACAATCCCTTACAATCTCTAAGGGAAGGTAACTGGTTCAAGCTCATCTGCGGCGCCAGTTTTCAGCACCTCCCTGCCGTTCGTAACCTCACCTTGGCGTATACTCTAGCTGGGGCTGATTGTATTGATGTGGCAGCTGACCCCGCCGTCATTGCGGCGGCAAAGACAGCCTTAAATGTGGCGACAAGCCTGGTAGAGTCCGGTCAAGCACAAGGTATGGGATACCGTAGCCAACCCTGGTTAATGGTCAGTTTAAACGATGGGGAAGATCCCCATTTTCGCAAAGCAGAATTTAATCCGAATGCCTGTCCCCCAGACTGTCCCCGCCCTTGTCAAGCTATTTGTCCGGCTCAAGCGATTGTCTTCGAGCAACCGCCAACTCAGGCGGAAACTCTCCGCCTGTGGGAGCCAGATCAACCCTTCAACTCCCCGCACTCACCCAAGGGATTCTCCGGTGTTATCGATCAACGCTGTTATGGCTGTGGACGTTGCTTACCCGTTTGCCCTAGTCAACTCGTATATACTCGATCCTACGTATCCACACCCACAACCCTGGCTGAAGTAATTCTCAAAAACGAAGTTGATGCCCTGGAAATTCATACTCAAGTAGGACATTTTACAGATTTTAAACGACTCTGGGGCGCGATCGCTCCCTGGATTCATACCCTGAAGTTGCTGGCTATCAGTTGTCCTGATGGTGAGGGCTTCATTGACTATCTGTGGGAACTTTACCATCTGATCGCGCCCTTACCTTGTCCCCTAATCTGGCAAACCGATGGTAAGCCAATGAGCGGTGATATTGGTATCGGAACAACTCGAAAAGCCGTGAAGCTAGCCCAAAAAGCGTTATCAGCCAATTTACCTGGGTTCGTGCAACTAGCGGGTGGAACCAATCACCATACCGTCAGTAAACTCAAAGCAGCCAGACTCCTCAACCTAGGAACAACGGAGGAATCTGCGGCTAACCCAGTAAAGCCCTTTGTCGCGGGTGTGGCTTACGGTAGCTATGCCCGGGTATTACTGGCTCCGATTTTAGACCAACTCGATCAATACCATGAAGCAAATCATGATATCAATTCCCAATCATTTCCATTATCATCAAGGGCAAACCTGGAAAATGATCCGCAGCGGCTGCTCAAAGCCGTAGCCATCGCCCATTCTCTGGTGTCCCCATTGAAGTCTGTCCCTAAGCCTGTTTTGGCTTTGAGCCAAAATCAACCGGAACTATCCCTTTGATAACCAACAGCGATCGCTCTTTTTCACATACAAGCCTATGGTGAATGCCAACGGGATGAACCCATCCCATCCCCAATCGTTATCCAATCAAGAATTATCCAACACCATCAATTTAGCTGGGATGCAGATTACTGAGGATCTCCAAAAGTTACTGGATATTTTGCCAAAGGATATTCGCCAAATCCTAGAGCAACACCCCCATCGCGACAATTTAGACAATTTAATTGAAGTGGTGATGGATTTGGGTCGGTTTCCTGAGGTACGTTTCCCATCTGGCGCCGAATATCTATCACAAACCCCCGTCACCGCTGAACAATTAAACTATTGTGTTGAGCGGGTTGGGCATTTCAGTGGAGATAATCGAGCCGGACTGGAGAAAACCTTACACCGGATTAGCGCGATTCGCAATCGTCCCGGCGACATTATCGGGTTAACCTGTCGCGTCGGACGAGCCGTGTTTGGCACTATTGGTATGATTCAAGATCTCGTGGAACGGGGTCAATCAATTTTGATGTTGGGACGTCCGGGTGTGGGCAAAACGACGGCGTTACGCGAAATTGCCCGGGTGCTGGCTGATGATCTGCAAAAACGGGTGGTGATTATTGATACCTCCAATGAAATTGCTGGTGATGGAGATATTCCTCATCCCGCTATTGGTAGAGCCAGGCGGATGCAGGTGTCGCGTCCGGAACTTCAACATCAGGTGATGATTGAAGCGGTGGAAAATCACATGCCTGAAGTGATTGTCATTGATGAAATTGGCACCGAACTTGAAGCCCTCGCCGCCCGCACGATCGCGGAACGGGGGGTGCAGTTAGTGGGTACGGCTCATGGAAACCAAATCGAGAATCTGATTAAAAATCCCACGCTCTCTGATTTAGTCGGTGGGATTCAAGCGGTAACTCTGGGTGATGATGAAGCCAGACGCCGGGGTTCTCAAAAAACGGTATTAGAACGCAAAGCACCGCCCACGTTTGAGATTGCTGTGGAAATGCTGGAGCGTCAGCGCTGGGTAGTACATGAGAGTGTGGCGGATACGGTGGATTCCCTGCTGCGGGGACGTAAACCGAATCCCCAAGTGCGGACAGTGGATGAACAGAATAAGGTGATTATTACCCATGAATTTCCTGATGCGCCCGCACCTTTGGAACGCCATAACCCGTCGGGGTTAGTGGCTAAACCCAGTGGCTGGCGTTCGTCGGGACAGATGCAGCCTCTGTCACGCTCCTCATCGCCGTCTTCGGCTCAAACGAGTTACTTTGATCAGCTACTCCATGATTCTTGGCAACAAGCTACCCCCGTTGATGAGGTTGTAGACACGATTGGACCCAATGGTGAGGATTTGCCCCTTCATATCTATCCTTATGGGGTGAGTCGCCATCAAATTGAGCAGGTAATCCGAGTCCTAAATTTACCCGTTGTTTTAACGAAAGACATGGATAGTGCTGATGCGATTTTGGGCTTGCGATCGCACGTTAAAAGTCACTCAAAACTGCGCTCAATTGCTCGCTCCCGTCAAATTCCCATTCACGCGGTTAAAGCTAGCACTATTCCCCAAGTGACTCGCGCCCTGCGGCGAATGTTGGATATGGATGACCCTGGAACCCCCGATACGGCGGATTTGCGGTTGTTTACCCAAAGTGGAAGTGATGATGAGATTGAGGCGCTCGAAGAAGCACGTTTAGCTGTTGAGCAAATTGTGATTCCCAATGGACAACCTGTTGAGTTACTTCCGCGATCGCCAAAAGTGCGAAAGATGCAGCATGAACTGGTTGAACATTATCGCCTCAAGTCCGATAGTTTTGGCGATGAACCCAATCGCCGCTTGAGAATCTACCCCGCTTGATGGCAAGGGATAGGGGTGTGGCAAGAGGATAATGTGTAGAGTAGCTCACGAGACTCTTGCTTCACCCGTTCTTCCATCACAGCTTGCTGCAATTGGATAAATGCGGTAAAGTCTTCCATATCATATTTATTAACTAAAAGCTGACGCAGTTGCTCTTCAGCTTGCACGGTCAGATAACCGCTCTTTTGTGCTTCTTGTACTATTTCGCGAATTAATCTCATCAGTGAATCTCCAGTGTTAATCGGTAGATGAAAGTCAAGTAAGGTTTGGTGACTGATTGCTCTAAGCAACAGTCATTTTTTGCAAGAGATCTCCAGTAGAGGTTCCCTTGGCTGATGGCATTGTGATAACTTATATGATCGTTAAAAAAATTACCTTTTTTTAACAAATGTTCACATACATAGTTCCACCCCTGAACATAGCTACCCCTAACCTGAAGATATATAAAAGCATCGCTTTACCCTGAATAAAGCAGTCAATGCTTTATTATAGGGCATTTCATCGTCATATAAAGATTATATTAAATTTTTAATGGGCGTAGGCAAGTTAACTATCTTTAATAAAGATTGACATTTATTTATTCTTCATGTAAAAGGATGATAAATGATGAAATTGAGCGAGCTATTTCCTGATCCAGGACAAATCAGCCAATTTTCACAAATCTCTTGACATATTCCTAGGCAAAACTGCTAATATAAGCAAGGTACACACTTTGGGGTGTAGCCAAGTGGTAAGGCAGCGGGTTTTGGTCCCGCCATTCCTAGGTTCGAATCCTAGCACCCCAGTCGCATCTACCCCTATCTAGGGCTTGCTGAATAAGTTGTGGGTGAAGGGAGCGGGGGAAGCAGGGGGAGCAGGGGGAGCAGGGGGAGCAATGATACATTTTCCCTGATAGCAGTGCAAGGGTATGAAAGGGTTTTACCCTATTTCCTTGAAGATGATCCAATGTCTATGCTACTCAAAGCCTTGATAGATAAGGGTTTTGCCGTTGTGCAGCAAGCCCTATTTATAATCATCTGCCGATCACGCCCAGTTCTTCAGAGGGCAGAAGGTTTATTCGTGATCATCGGTTTTATACCGGGGATTAATTCGAGAAGAGATGATTTCACGAGATCGGTGCGCCTCTAGTCATTAAATCAATGGACAAAAGTGGATTATGTGGCATAACTATAGCCATCATGCCGATGGATTGGTGTGCAGTATTTGTGGTTAATGATTTGAAGCTTCTGGATAGATGTGGAAATATCAAACT
>NZ_JAVKEW010000246.1:0-40406 GCF_040226375.1 Coleofasciculus sp. G2-EDA-02
CTTGTATTTACATTACCACAATAGTAGAACGTTATCCGAATTATTTGACTGGCGAATTTATTCGCTACCTAGACGGTTCGCTCGGTTTCATCTCCCAGCTAAAGAGCGTGGGAGCCTTCACCCATCGCTTGAACGGTAAAACCCGTTCCTACAGAACCCCCATCTCCCCCTGCTCCCTTGTCTCCTCATCCAAAAAAGTCCGTGATAAGTTCGATTGTGAGATAGAGTTGGATACTTGAATAATAGATAGTTCTGATAGTATTCATACCCTTTGACTGTCTCACCAGCTCAAACCCAGACTTATCGAGGATGATGACAATGACCATTAACACGACGAAAATTGAGAGCATTTTGCAAAATTTTGTCACTGGCACCAGTGAGGTTCAGGGAGCAGCTCTGGTGTCTCCCGATGGGTTACCCTTGGCTTCAAGCTTACCCAATGAGATGGACGAAGAACGAGTTTCTGCAATGTCAGCAGCGATGCTGTCGTTAGGAGAGCGGATTGGATCAGAGTTGTCCAGAGGCTATCTTGATCGTATCTACGTGGAGGGCGATCGCGGCTATGGTATTTTGACCAATTGCGGCGAATATGCTGTATTACTCGTTTTAGCCAGCAAAGCGGCGAAACAAGGCGTACTTTTGTTGGAAATTAAACGTGTGATCCCAGAACTCAAAGCAGCGCTTGATCCGATCCGGAAAATATCAGGAGCTTATGACAATCAATCACAGGTTGCCGAATAATTCATGACTACGACGGGAACTGCACTTGATCTCCTACCTCTATCATGGCTGTGACGAGGTGGGATGCGCTGTTCACCAGCCGAAGCATGAGTTTTTCCAGAATCCTGTGTAGACTTGAGTTTAAGCTCAAATCTGGGTAGAGATTCAATCCCAGAGCCATCAAGTCGGTGAGGTAAGCTAAAGCGCTGCTGGCAGACAACTCATTGAAACCGAAAGAATCCTAAGCATCGACACCCAATCTTGAATCAGCCAGTGTAAACTTATTCTGATTGCTCCCGTTGCCCTTTGACTGATGTTGCCAAGGTAAGGATAACACGATTACTATAGATTACTATAGATCATAAAGATATTTATGATTTATCTAAGAAAAGTAACAAAAAATTGATTATTCTTCAATTCGGCTTTCAGACCTAAGACAATAAGTCTAAAGGCTGCCTATTTTTTTGACAATTTTTTAGACAGTAGTGAACAAGTAATGGCAATTACAAGTTGTTTGTCGGAGTTTTCTCTCCCCGAACTATTTCAATTTCTGGATCAAGGCAGCAAAACTGGATTGCTGACCTTGCGATTTCACACAGACAATCAAGAGAAACGGGTACGCCATGTGCTATTACATCAAGGTCGCATTGTCGCGGTGACCAATCGTTTGGATCACCAGTGCTTGCTCGCCATGATTGTACAACGAGGTTGGATTAGCCCGGAAGTGCTGCGAGAGCAGGTGAACCGTTGTCCAGCAAATATTCCGATTGGTTTATATTTAAAGACTCAATCGTTTCTTTCGCCGGAACAACTCAGACTATTGTTCCATGCTCAAGTGCTAAGGCAAGTCTGTGGTTTGTTTAGGTTGAGGGAGGCGCGATTTAAATTTGATACTAAAGCGACTTTGCCCACCACGGAAATGACTGGCTTGAGCCTCAGCGCCACCGAAGCCACGCTGATGGGTTTACGAGTGTTAAGAGACTGGGTATTATTAGCAGACAAACTTCCAGAACCAACCTCTGCCCTGTCTAGGGTGGTGATTGGTAAGCGTCATCTGCGCTTGGATTCGGTGGAAGGGCAAGTTTGGCAGCGCTCGAATGGCTCGATTTCTCTGAATACAATGGCAACTCAGCTCAAACAACCCATAGAAATAATTCAACAAACGGCATTCCGACTGATCAGCGTGGGTTTAGTCCAAGAAGTCCCCATGATGACGGCGTTGTCTCGTTCTAAAGCAATGGCAGAAGATGTACTAGAGCCTGTAGCTGCTGGAACAAATCACGGTGGTAAGGAGGATAATGTCTCTGGCGTTAGTCATTCCTTTATGCAAAACCTGCTGGGTTTCTTGAGGAGCAGCAAGTAACGGTGGAAATTATGCGTCTGGTTGTGACAGGTACTGTGGGTGCTGGCAAGTCCACCTTCATTCGCTCAGTGAGCGAGATTGCCGTAGTCGATACGGATCGAGTCTCAACCGATCAAACCACTGACATCAAGAAGAAAACAACTGTAGCGATGGATTTTGGACGCTTACAATTTGCCCCAGAAATGGCATTGCACCTCTATGGTACACCGGGACAAGCTCGCTTCGATTTTATGTGGGATATCTTGATTCGCAAAGCCCATGCTTATATCATTTTAGTTGATGCTCACCGACCCAGCGATTTTCGCTTAGCCCGTAAGCTGCTAGCGTTTATGAAACAGAGGGTAGATATTCCAATGCTAATTGGCTTGACCCACAGGGATTGTGAAGGCGCTTGGTCTGAAGAAAATGTCGCGATCGCTCTAGGTTTTGTGGATGAAAAAACTCGTCCGCCTTTTGTCACCTTAAATGCGAATGAAAAAGATTCTGTTATTGATACTCTAATTGTCTTAATTGAATATTATTTAAACTGTGCCGTCAAAACAAAAACATAGTATTTTTACAGGTTCAATAGTTTTAAGAACAATCTTTTACAGTACAGATAAAAACTAAATAATCCAATCACATCGGAAAAGACCCTCTGTTCTAGATATAAGCATCCCAATGCCAGAAGAAACAGAGGGCAAATCCCATTTTTGTTAGGACTTACGCTTTCTTGACGGCACAGGCGCTACCTGTAGGGGCACTGAACTGCAGTGCCCCTACTATATGTGGCGTTTGTGCGTAAGTCCTGTTTGTAAATCATGATTGATCCTGTGATCCTCTAGGAGAACGTCATCGCATCCTCCATAGGTTATAAATCGCAAAAATTCAGACTATTGGCTAATGTGAATAATTGTTAAGTTGTGATAAGATTAAAAAAATATTAAATTTTGCTAGTTTTTCTAACATTCAACCAGTCATGCCTGATTGAAGTCTGTGATTGTGTTCTTTAAAATTTGATTCTAAAACTATCTAAAACAATGGCGATTACAGGTTACTTATCTGATTTGTCCCTTCCCGAACTTTTTCATTTAATTGAACAAGGAAAAAAAACTGGGTTACTCACATTACGCGCCGCCTTAGCCAGTCCAGCAATTCCTTATTATATATGGGTCTACCAAGGTCGTATTGTTGCGGCGGCTAATCGCTTGGATAGTCAAGGTTTAGTTGCACTGATTAAGCAATACAAGTGGGTTAGCGATCGCGTGGTAGCCAAGTTAATCCAATGGTGCTGTCCAACTGGAAAACCCCTGGGATTGTGCCTCAAAAATCACGGAGTTTTGCAAACTGAACATCTCAAACAGTTATTCCAAGTTCAGGTTTTACAGCAAATTGGTATCATGTTTCAACTCAAAGATGCTCAATTTACATTTGAGCAGAATGTACTCTTACCTGGACGAGAAATGACGGGGTTAAGTATACCCGCCACCGAAGCCACATTAATGGGATTGCGGGTTCTGCGACACTGGGATACCTTAGCCGATAAATTACCTGATCCCAATAGCGGTTTAATCAGTACAAAAACAGGTCAACTCCATTACCGACTAGATCCGATCGAATGGCAGATTTGGGAGTATACAAAAGGGACGGTTTCTCTCAAAATGATCGCCAGAGAACTACGACTACCGATAGAAAAAGTTCAGCAAATTGCTTTTGCCCTGATCACAGTAGGTTTAGCCGAAGAAGTACCGTTATTAGTAGGAAATCTACCCACTCAATCCGTTGAACCCTTACCCGCACAATTGACGGAAGAATCCGAAATCCAAACACTCAGTCAATCTTTCGTACAAAACTTTATAAGTTTTTTGCGTAACAATAAAGCCAAACCCATATCAGTTGTAACTTAATGGCGTGTTTGTAGGGGCGGGTTTCACAACTATCATTTCGGTTTTAACTAGATTTGACTAAACCCGCCCTCCGGATTTAGGCTGACGACGCTGTTGCTACTTTTACCATTTCCTCTGGCGTCAAATACGAATGAATGACTTCACCATCTCGAAACCAAACAATACGCTTAGTCAAACGAGCGACATCCGGTTCGTGAGTCACCATCACCACTGTAATTCCCTCCCCATTGAGTTGACTGAATAAACTAATAACTTCAGCCGTTGTATGAGAATCCAGTGCCCCTGTTGGTTCATCTGCCAAAAGTAATACAGGTTGATTCACGATCGCGCGGGCAATGGCTACCCGTTGCTGTTGTCCGCCAGACAGTTGATTGGGCTTATTCAACTGGCGGTTTTCCAAGCCCACCCGCTTTAAAGCACTCATAGCGCGATCGCGGCGTTCTTGGGGGGAAATGCCAGCATACACCATAGGCAACATCACATTTTCCAAGGCGGTAAGTTGAGGTAGGAGGTGAAACTGCTGAAACACAAAGCCAATCTTGACATTGCGAATCCCAGCTAATTGAGCATTATCCAGATGAGAAACATCCACACCATCAAGGTAATAGCGTCCAGACGTGGGTTGATCGAGACAGCCGATAATATTCATGGCGGTTGATTTGCCCGAACCCGATGCCCCCATAATTGAGCAGTATTCACCTTTGTCTATGGTTAGATTCACTTGGCTGAGAGCTCTGACTTCTGTGTTACCCGTACCATAAACCTTAGAGATATTTTCTAGACGAATAATGATGGGTGGCTCAACTGACGTTGAATGGAGGGATGATGGAAAATTGATAGAGTCGTGCATAAAGCTCTAGGGTTAATAAACAAGACAATTGTAGGGGCGGGTTTAGGAACTCAATTATGTATTCACCGATAACTAAACAACAAAACCCGCCCTACCCACTGATAACGGAACTTTATAATCGTGATATTTCATCAAAGCTATATATAGACCGGGTAAATTCAATGCTAAAAAAATTTAGAGGTGGATTTTTAATGGGAATTGGCTATATGCTCTCACCATTATCTTGGTGGAATGATTTATTTTTTAATATGCCCATTGCCTACCTTTTTGCCTATCTGTTCAGTTGGATTTTTCCTGACTTGTTCTTACCGCTCACCGCTGTTGGTTACTGGCTCTCAAACATTATAGGAATCTTAATGATGCAACTGGGGGCAACAGATATGTTTTTTGAGCAAAAGCAGCGGAATTCTAAAAAAGATTTACTTATTGGTTTTGGCACGTCAACGGTTTACACCTTAGTTGTATTGGCACTGATGTATTTCCATGTTCTCGAAGCTCCAGTGTTTTTAGTAAATCAGTAGAAGTCAACCCAATTCAAGCAAATTTTGTTTTTAAACGGACATAATATAAGGGCGGGTTTTGTTGTTCATTTAGTTCTGAGTAGCTGATTTTAGTTTCTAAACCCGCCCCTACAAATTGTTCCTAAACCCGCCCCTAAAATTGTGGCTAAACCCACCCCTACCATTGACTGATAACGTATGACGTTCTAAGCACTTCTCAATGCCACAATTGGGTCAAGTTTAGCTGCTTGTCTGGCGGGAACAACGCCAAAGAATAAGCCAATTCCTCCAGACACGCTGACAGCCACGAGAATAGCCATGGGGGAAATGCCGGCTTTTAATGGCGTTACAGCACCGACAAGCAAAACACCGCTCACACCAATTGCTGTTCCAATTATCCCCCCAGCGGCGGAGAGAATTATTGCCTCAATCATAAACTGAATTAGAATATCCTGTTCTCTAGCACCCACGGCTTTCCGCAGTCCAATTTCCTGGGTTCGTTCCCTAACTGACACCAGCATAATGTTCATCACGCCGATACCGCCAACAACTAAGGAAATAGCTGCGATCGCGGCGAGCATGATCGTTAATGCACCTGTCACCGTATTGACGATTTGCAAGATATCTTCCTGAGTTTGAACGCCAAAATCATCTTCACCCACAATCTTGTGACGTCGCCGCAGTAAGTTTTCAATTTGAAACTGAGCCGCACTAATACTATTTCTATCCCTAGCAGAAATAGCAATCCAGCTAACTTCGACGCCGTAAGGAGATGTGCGTCCCCGCAATCGATTCGCCATCGTACTCAGAGGGATAAACACCGCATCATCCTGGTTATTTCCCAAAAAAGTACCTTTGGATTCCATCACCCCAATCACTTCAAAGCTAACATCTTTAATCCGCACCGATTGACCAATCGGATCTTGGTAGCCAAATAATTTTTCGACGATTTCAGAACCCAGAACGGCAACTTGGTTATTGCGTTTAATGTCAATATCGGTAAAAAACCGTCCTCTGGCAACATTAAAGCTACGAACAGATAGAAATTCTGGGGTCGTGCCTGTCACCAATGAATTACTATTGCGATTGTGGTATGTGATTAAATATCTCAGATTAATTTGCGGGGCAACTTCCGCAACGGCTGGGACTTGAGTCGCGATCGCCTTAGCGTCTTCCAAAACCAATGTTTTGGGAAAATCAACCGTTGTCTGTTGCGCTTCACGAGAGCCAGGAATGACAAACAGGACATTGGGTCCGAGAGCTTCAAACTGTTCAGAAGCTAGCTTTTGCGCTCCTTGTCCAATCCCCACCATCGCGATCACGGAGGCATTCCCAATGATAATACCTAGCATGGTTAAGCTACTGCGTAGCTTGTTTGCCATCAAGGTGGTGGATGCCATTTTGATGCTTTCTACAATATCCATTTGGTGAATTATAAATTAGAAATTATGAATTATAGATTTTCTGGTTCGTCAGCTTTCCAGACACGAATACCCTTCTCCCAATACTGCTCGGATAAGCTCTAATTTCATTTATTCTCCCCCAGCTTGCCATAGTGCCATGGCACGTCTCTACTTCCCCAGCTCCCCCAGCTCTCCTTTGCCCCTACTCTTCTTCGTCAGGATTATAGTTTTCAGGTAAATCAATAAACACCCTTTCCCCTTCTCTCAATCCACGGATAATCTGAGTTTTATCCTCAATCGTGGCTCCAACTGTGACAGGTTTAAACTTAGGCTGATCTTCAAAATCAGGCACCATAACTCCATATTCGCCCTCTTGAGTCACAACCGCCACTGTAGGAACAACCAGAGCATTGCTAATGGGTTCCCCTAAAAATGTCAAGTCAACATTCATACCTGAGCGCAATTTCTCTTGCGCTTCGGGTGTCAGGGCAACTCGCACTTGAAAAGATGTAACATCATTCTCTACAACAGCTTCTGGGGCAACCAGCCTCACCTGACCTCGGAAAGCCTGATCCGGAAACGCATCTGATTCCACTTGTACCGGCTGTTTTTCTTGAATTTGTCCAATATCAACTTCGGGAACCGCAGCCAAAACTTCCAGTTGTTGGGTGGCTAATGCCACGATTGATGTGGAGGTAGCTGAAGCCGTACTCGATGCGGAGGTTGTCGGCGTGACAAATGCGCCAACCGTGGCATATTTCTGAGTGATAATTCCCGGAAAAGGCGCACGAATAATCGTGTCTTGTAGTTGGATGTAGGCAGCTTGAGCTTGGGCTTTCGCCGCTTCTACTGCAGCTTCAAGTTGGGCAATTTCTTCTGGGCGAGTTCCCTTGAGCAGTTGCTGCACAGCGAAACCAGCTTCGTTGACTGCCGCTTTGAGCTGCACAATCTCTGGGCTAGCTTCATCCTCAGTGTTTTTAGTATTGCGGACTTGGGCTAAGCGTTGTTTAGCTTCATCAAGCTGGGCTTTAGCGGTGCGGGCTTCAGTTAATGCCTCATCGAACCGATCTTGGGATACCACCCCCTCATCCACCAAGTACTTATACCGTTGGACTCTTACTGTGGCTAAATCTAAGCGAGAACTGGCAGTTTGGGCTTGAGCAACGGCTTGGTCAATTTCTCTAGGATTACCGACGAGAGCTTCAGCCAAACGAGCTTGTGCTTGCTGAAATCGCTGGTTGGCTTGGGCAATTTCTTCAGGACGAGGACCAGCTTTGGCTTCAGCGAGACGGGCTTGTGCCTGCTGTAGGTCAGCTCTAGCTCCCAAAAACCGAGCTTTAACATCGTCTTGCTCCATTACCGCAACCACATCTCCCGCGTCAACCTGATCCCCTTGTTCGACTTCCAGCTTGACCAAACGACCCGCCGTTTTTGGACTGAGGTTGACTGTTTGAATCGGTTGTACCGTGCCATTTGCTTTGATTTCCACCGCTAAATCCTGCACATCCACTGGCACAGTCAGTTCATCAAGGTTAATTTTGGCTGGTTTTGCCGCAATCACAAAATATCCCGCACCGCCCGCGACAAGAAGGCTGGCTGTGATGATTCCCATTACCCAAGGGAGAGGATTATTGACTTTACCCATAGTCTGTGTCAGGTTTCCCCATCAATCTGCTACAGCAGAGTTTTTGCTTTTAAGGAGTGAACACTTATTTTCCTCGCAAGGCGCAAAAACAAACAATCAATCATCTGTTTCCGTTGCACCGATTTGGCTATCTCAGTTGGTGCTACGTCAACGACGCCCGTCTAAGCCGTTCAAGTTCCTTTATTTCCATACTAACCGTACTGACGAAGGGCATCCTCAATTTAGGTTATCGGTTTTTTCCCGCAGATTAGCGGTAAAACCCGTCCCGATATCCTGGCGGCTCCAGTCTTGCACAGAATTCCCTGGACGAGAACGCGCAAATTCTTCAAAACCGAACACCGTCGGCTGAAAGTGCTACAACGTCGGTTAGCATTATGAAGTAGATCGTGATGTGGCGGCTGCCCAAGAAATCTGTAATCGTGGAATAGAAACTTATCCAGGGACTCTGGAGAAGCAAGAAATTGGCTCTCAAGTCGAGGTGTCGGGGGTTATTTGCCTAGATAACTGGCGTAGGGGAGCAATGCCCAATCGTGAGGTTGGGAAGCCGACGATGAATCAAAGATTACATCGTCGGAGGATGTCACTGTAGCTGAAAATTCCTTATTGTGGTTTGAGACTCCGCCGTGTTCAAACGTATTCTGTTATTGCCCATTTTTGTTCTGCTGGCTTGGTTGAGCAAACCTGCTCCTGTATCCGCCCAAGCCCTGCTTCCCTATACTCTACAGCTCAATGCTGAGGAATTGGAGCAGCAAGGCTTGAATCTAGCGCAGGATGCCGTTCAGCTTACTCGTTTTCAGCAATACGATCTAGCATTGTCTAGAGCTAAACTAGCAACTCAGCTTGCCCCCAATAGTTTTGAAACTTGGTTTATTTTGGGAACCTTGTATGTACAAAACCAGCAATTGGATGAGGGAATTGAAGCGCTTTCTAAGGCTCAATCCTTGAAACCAGAAGAGGCTGGTGTTCTCTTCTCCTTGGGAAATACTTATTTTCAGAAAGGGGATTATCGGACAGCTGTCTCCAAATTAGAAGCTGGTTTGAAGCTAGAATCTGATGTTCCCGAAGCGTTGTTTGATTTAGGCAACGCCTACTATATGCTGGAGCAGTATCCTAAAGCGATCGCGGCATACCAAAAAGCTGCTGCTCAGGAACCCAACGATACGTGGCCCGTGTGGCCCGCGATCAATAATATTGGGTTGGTCAAGTATGAGCAGGGAGATGTGGCTGGCGCGATTGAGAAATGGCAAGCCGCGATCGCGATTGATCCAGAAGCCGCTGAACCTAAGCTGGCTGTAGCGGTAGCACTTTATACCCAAGGGAAACAAGACAGAGGACTTGCCTTGGGAGAAACTGCCATCCGTTCAGATGATCGTTATGCTGATTTAGATTTCCTCAAAGAAAATCTTTGGGGTGAACGTCTGCTCTCTGATACTCAAAAATTCTTGGCAAACCCCAGAATGCAGGCAACCATTGCCCCTAGTGGCAATGTTCCTGTACAAGTGGAAGTTATTCCTTAAATCAAAATTTGAGTGAATAACTTCCCGCGAAACTTCAGACGCTTCTATGAGCATTCCCGGACGCGATTCAAGAAGCGTCTCTACATTCCTCCCCCATCTAAGGTATGGTATCAGGGGATGTTTGACGCTCCCATCGCTAAAAGCGAAGGTAGTTAGAGCTAATCACCGCCCTTTTGGTTGCCCTACTAAGGTCTTACACGATTATGTCTGAACCGAGCTTACTAGAATATCACTTGTTATCTAGCGCCCACTTGTGGTTCACTCTCCAAGCGTTATCGGATTTTCACCGACCGTTCCCGTGCGCCCCACGGTACGGGGATTACTCCCAAGTCTTTTTTTCTTGTTCATTCAGTCTCGTTGAAGACTTACTGCGCTATGTTTTACGTGGTTTTCGCATCCCTTCTTTTTTGCCACTTTTGCCGGCTTTCCGGTGCCATCGTGCCGCTTAAAAAGCCCTTCACTACCGCCCACCGAGGGGATTCAAACCATTTTGATTATAGCATGATATCTCGGCAATTCATCCCGTCGCTAAAAGCGAGGGTCTTCTTGCCGAATCAGATAAACAAAACCGATAGCAAGCTTTCTGAAGTTTTTCATCCTCTATATTTTGCCGAAACGGTTGTGGTATTTAGCAAGACTCTCGTGGTTCGGCAATGTCAGCACCCAGTTACAAAGGATTAATCGTCCTCTACCAAGAAGAGTCCCCGCTTCGTGAGAATTTTGGAAAAAACGCGAAGATTAATGGAATCGTCTTCTACAATCAGAACGGTTTTCATAGGCATTGCATCAAGAACATTATCTTTTCCACAAAAGTGCGATGTGATCATCAGTCTGATAGGGACTGGGCAATACAGACCAAGTTCTCTATCCCGGCTTCCCCTACCCCCCCTGTTCCCGGTAGCTCTGATCAACTAGGATTGAAAACGACTCGGTATTAGGGGATGGTATTAACGGGAACCGATCGCAAGGGTTATAAACTTTCTCATCCTCTGTATTTTGCCGAAACGGTTGTGGTACAGTACAAACGTACTTTAGTAAGACTCCAGTTTTTCGGCAATGTCAGCACCCAGTTCCAGAGGATTGATGTCCCTATCCGAAGATTGGTTATTGGAGGCGTCGCTCTCACTCAGGTTTGACTAATCATCTTTAGGCAGAAGCGCCAGGATTTGATCGACAAACTGTTGATGATCCACAACAGGTTTAGAGATATAACCATCAGCACCACTTTGCTTAAGGAAGTTTTCGCGATCGCCTTCCATAGCATGAGCCGTGACTAATATAATGGGCAGATTGCTGGTTTGAGCATCAGCTTTGAGCATCTGGGTAATTTTGATGCCGTCCACTGGCTTACCCTGGTAAACACTGTGAGCCAGGGAAACATCCATCAAGATAATATCTGCATCTCCCGCGTGGGCAATTTTCATGACCTCCTCTACATCTTCGGTTCCCTTGACATTCAAGCCACCCCGCTTCGTGAGAATTTTAGAAAAAACGCGAAGATTAATGGGATCGTCTTCTACAATCAGAACGGTTTTCATGGGCGTTGCATCAAGAAAGTCGTCTTTTCAACAAAAGTGCGGTTTGATCATCAGTCTGACAGGGACTGGGCAATGTTGCCACCAAAAAAATCAAATTTTCATCTCGTTGTGGTTAGAAATTAGGAAACAGAACTCATGGCAAAACAGTTGAATCTGCTGGCGACTGGTCAAGTTATTCCCACGCCCCTCCATGCAGAGATGCAACAGTCATATCTTGAATATGCCATGAGTGTCATCGTTGGGCGTGCCCTGCCAGACGTTTGCGACGGTCTAAAGCCCGTGCATCGGCGTATCTTGTATGCCATGTACGAATTGGGTTTAACACCCGATAGACCCTACCGCAAGTGCGCTCGCGTAGTGGGTGATGTTTTGGGGAAATATCATCCCCATGGGGATCAAGCTGTATACGATGCTATGGTGCGCTTGGTCCAAGACTTTTCCACTCGCTATCCACTATTGGGGGGTCATGGCAATTTTGGGTCGGTGGATAACGACCCACCGGCTGCCATGCGTTACACAGAGACGCGGCTGTCTCCCATTAGTCATGAAGCCCTCCTATCAGAAATTGGCGAGGCAACCGTTGATTTTATCGATAATTTCGACGGCTCTCAACAAGAGCCAGTGGTTTTACCCGCTCAACTACCCATTTTACTGCTCAATGGTTGCTCTGGCATCGCGGTTGGCATGGCAACCAATATTCCTCCTCATAATCTGGGCGAGATTGTGGATGGGCTAATCGCTTTGATTGATCGCCCGGATCTGGCGGATGAGAAATTGTGGAAATTGATTCCAGGACCCGATTTTCCCACGGGGGGTGAAATTATTGATACGTCTGGAATTCGGGATGCCTATAGCAGTGGGCGGGGCATTATTCCAGTGCGGGGAATCGCTAAAGTGGAAGAGATTCAAGTGGGGCGCACTCGCCGTCATCGCCGCACGGCGCTCATTGTCACGGAGTTACCCTATCAAGTAAATAAGGCGGCTTGGATTGAAAAAATTGCCGATCTGGTCAACCACGGACGCTTAGAGGGAATTGCCGATTTGCGCGATGAGAGCGATCGCCAGGGGATGCGGGTTGTTGTGGAACTCAAAAGGGACGCTCATCCTCGGGATGTTCTCAAACACCTCTATAAACAAACTCCCCTACAAAGTAACTTTGGCGCAATTATGCTGGCATTGGTCAATGGACAGCCCCGCCAGCTACCCCTACGGCAATGTCTGGAAGAATTTTTAAGGTTCCGTGAACAAACCCTGACCCGGCAGTATACTTATGAACTTGACCAGAAACAACAACGGCGTCATCTGGTGGAAGGGTTATTGATCTGCTTGAAACAACTCAATCGCGTTATTGAAATCCTCACCCATGCGGCTGATGGCACAACCGCCAAAACTCGTTTTCAAGAACAGTTAAACCTGAGTGAGAGTCAAGCCGATGCCATCCTCGCCATGCCGATGCGCCGCCTCACGGGGTTAGAACGGCAAAAACTTCAGACCGAATTTGACGAACTCACCACCCGAATTGAAACCCTCCAGGGATTACTCAGTAGCCGAAATGAATTACTCAAAGCCCTGAAAAAAGAGTTGCGATCGCTCAAACGCAAATACGCTGATCCACGTCGCACCAAGATCCGATCGCCGAAATCTCTCAAAGAACCAAAACAGCCAAAGTCGGAAAAACAGACCAGTCAGGGAAGCAAAACGTCACAGAACCCTAAAACCTCTACCTCGAAATCCCCATCGCCGAGTCTTAGCGACACGGAAGCCGAACAAACGGTTCTGGAGTTTACCTATCAAGGACATGTACAGCGACTGCGTTCTGCACCTGATCCCAAATCTAAACCCTCGATAAAAGATGGGAACGATTTTGTGGTTCAGACGCAGCAAACCACCACCCAGTCTGAATTTGCCGCCCTAACCAGTGGGGGGAAAGCCTACCCCTTGAAAGTGCAAGATATCCCGCCAGCCGCTGGACGCAAGCAAGGTATCCCCTTGACTCGTCTTCTCCCCGATGCGGCTCAATCCGAAACTGTTATCGCCCATTTTCGACCCCTAGAACTCACCGAATCTCTCAGCCTGATTTTGCTGACGCAACAGGGGCGAGTTAAGCGTCTTCCCGCTACAGAGTTACTTAACCTAACGGCACGGGGTTTAACGCTGATCAAGCTCAAAGAGGAGGATTCTCTGGCTTATGTCAGCCTTGCTCGACCCAATGATGATCTGATTATTGCCACCAGTAGTGGGCGCTTATTACGCTTTGAAATTAACGACGAAAATTTGCCGATTATGGGGCGTACAGCCCAAGGAAATCAAGGGTTGCGACTGCGGCGTCGGGAGCAATTAGTCGGATGTGTCGCGATCGCTCCCAACGAGAATCTTTTACTGGTATCTGAGCAAGGCTATGGCAAACGCCTAGGACTCAATGTAGTCAGGCGCATCAAACGCGGGGATCTCGGCACTCAAGCCCTTCAGTTTAAAACATCGACGGATCGGTTGATCGGATTAGTCAACGCCTCTCAAACAGAGACGGTTGTTTTGCTAACCAGTGATAATCAAGTCATGAATGTATCGTTAAAATCTGTAAAGTTGTCCGGCAAAGATGGGTGTGGCGATCGCTTGGTTAAACTCAAGTCCGACGAAACAATTATCACCGTGACAGAAATCCTCCCGTGAAAGTCCCCTCCTTCTTTTGTGTCTCAAGGGTTAACAACAGATAGCTAATATGATACTATATGCTCATGTAAGCTTATTCTTGCTCAGATGGGCTACGTTCCTTTAAGAGAAGCCGTCAAGGGACTTGGATATACGTAAGGAAGTATGCAGATAATGGCAGCATTCCCTCTATACGCAATCGGTGCGGACAACGTATGTTTGACGTTGAAGCCTATCTGGGAGCAAGTGTTGGAAGTGCCACTGTTTGTTATTGCCGAGTATCGAGTACCAAACAACGAGACGCTCTGGCCCGACAAGTCGCCTATAAGTAGAGACGCGCCATGGCGCGTCTCTACCCACGAGCTGAAATCATCAAAGACATCGGCTCAGGACTCAACTTCATTCATGAAGGACTGCGTTCCTTACTGGACAGACTTCTTAAAGGGGATAAGCTCACAATTATTTTTGCCTGTAAAGACCGATTGTGCCGATTTGGATTCGAGCTTATACAGTATCTGGTCGAACAAAACGGTGGCAACATCGTGGTTCAAGGGCCAACTGTATACTGCCCTCAGTCAGAGCTTACCCAGGATTTACTCTCCATTATCCATGTATTCTCTAGTCGAATGCTCCAGGGGAGAAAGTACGGTAAGAAAATCAAAGAAGATCCGGATCTACCTGAATCCTGAACAGAGAAACTTGGTCAAAAGATGGATAGGGGTATCAAGGTTTGTTTTCAATCGAACCGTTGAATACCTACAACAACCCGACACCAAGGCGAACTGGAAAGGTATCAAAGGGGACATATTAAACGCCTTACCGGAGTGGTGTAAGGAAGTCCCCTATCAAATTAAATCAATAGCCATTAAGGACGCTTGTACAGCAGTAAGAGAAGCCAAGAAAAAGTACAAGCTCACGGGACAAATCCAGAAAGTCAAGTTTCGTTCTCGTAAAGATAGAATTCAGTCTTGTTATATTCCAAAATCAGCCGTAACTGACTTGGGAATATATCACACAATATTGGGCAAAATACGCTACACAGAACAGTTGCCCGACAATATTGGGGATTGCCGATTAGTGTTCCATCACTCTCAACACTACATCTGCGTTCCCCATGACGTGCCACGAATCAAGTCCGAGAACCAAGGGCGGGTCGTGGCACTAGACCCTGGCGTTCGGTCATTCCTAACCTTATTTACCGAAGATAGCTTTGGTTGGATAGGGAGGGGAGATATTGGACGCATTCAACGACTCTGTTATTACCTTGATGATTTAATTTCCCGCCTAAGTTTAGCTAAAGCCAAACAGCGTCAAAGATTTAAAAAAGCGGCTGACCGATTAAGGTTGAAAATCCGCCATTTAATTGACGAGATGCATCACAAAGTGGCTCGATTCTTAGTCGATAACTTTGATGTTATTTTGCTCCCGACATTCGACGTGTCTGAGATGGTGGTCAAGTCCACAAGAAAACTCAGGTCTAAATCAGTTAGACAGATGTTGTATTGGGCGCATTACCGCTTTGAGATGTTTTTGAAGCACAAGGCGTTTGAGGCAGGTAAAGTTGTACTTGATTGCAATGAAGCCTACACCTCTAAAACTGTTAGTTGGACAGGCGAAATTATTTCCAATCTAGGCGGAAAGAAAGTCATTGTTGGTAGTGATGGATTTCGGATGGACAGGGACATTAACGGCGCTCGTGGGATTTTCTTGCGGGCTTTGGGAGATATCCCCTCTCTAAGAGCTTGTCTTTTAGAGTGCATTGTTAGCAAATGTTAGCAAAAAAATATCGGAAAACTTTTCGATCGGCTAGATATAGTTCTATAGTAGGGGGTAAATAGCTGTCAGCACCAGTATAGAAAATTCAACTTAAGTTGTAGAGTGGTAGTCCAACCATGACCGATCCAAAACGACCTCCGATTGCGCCACCCCCACCACCCCGCGTTCCTCCAGCCCCACCGCCACCGCCAAGGGGGGCAGTTCCCCGGCAAGCTCCCCCAGGTGCGACGCAAGTGATGCCCTCTCAAACGATGCCGATGCCGCCCAAAGCGGGTCAATCCGCATCAGCTCCTACCGCCGTTAAAACAGCACCCAGTTCTCGTCAAGCTTCACCCGGCGCTAAACCCCGGACACCACCACCGAGTGCGGGACTTGCTCCCGGACAGCCAACATTAGCCCAGCTTATCCGCGAGGCTTATGACAAGGGATTTTCTGACGTTCACGTTGGTGTGGGTGAAGTCCCTCGGATGCGAAACCGAGGGGAAATGGAAGCGACAGAATATCCTGTAACTGATCAAGCGACGTTTATGAGTTGGTTGCGGGAAATCCTCACGGATGAAGAAATTCGCCGCTTCCAAAACGAACTCGAATTTGATGGTGCAGCCCAGTATGACTTTGCCCGGGTGCGGATTAATGTCTTCGACTCCCTAACTGGACCGGCCATAGTCATGCGCTTGATTCCACTCAAGATTTTGACGATGGAACAGTTGCGATTACCGTCAGTTTTCAGGGATGTCTGTCATTACCACAAGGGTCTTATTTTGGTCACAGGTCCTACCGGTTCAGGTAAGTCAACGACGCTAGCGGCAATGATTGACTACATGAACAAGGAGATGCCGAAGCATATCATTACGATTGAAGACCCGATTGAATTTGTTCACAAAAGCCAAAAAGCCCTAATTAAACAGCGGGAAGTCGGCGCTCATACCCTCCAATTTGACAACGCTTTAAAAGCCTCCTTGCGGGAAGATCCGGATGTGATTCTGGTGGGGGAAATGCGGGATAGAGGTACCGTTAACACAGCGCTGAAAGCCGCTCAGACGGGTCACTTGGTTATGGGAACGCTGCACACGAACAGTGCGGTGAAGACCATTGAACGGATTCTCAATCTTTATAATCCAGAAGAACAACACGCCATCCGTGTCGCTTTTGCTGAATCAATGGTGGCAATCATTGCCCAAGGGTTATGTCGCACCACTGATGGTAAACGTGCTGCCTTCCACGACATTTTGATTAATACAGAAGCGATTCGGGATTATATCCGCAAGGGTGAATATGAGGAAGTTCACGAACTGATGGCGGCTAATGAATTTGACGGCATGATGACGATGAATAAGTCCTTGTTTAACCTTTATCAGGAAGGGCGTATCACTGAAGAAACTGCCCTAGAAATGTCGCCGACTCAAAACGAAATGGCGATGATGTTACGGGGTCGTGTTTAATTATCATTTGCCATTTGTTATATGGCATTTGTTATATGTCAGGACAAGGCAGGGGAAAGCAACTCTCATCTTATCCGCTGCCTTTACCTGCCCATAATTTCAAATCAACAATCAACAATGAACGAGATTCAACGCTCGTTTTCTCAGTTATTTAAGGGTATTGCCCTGTTTACACCAGGGGGAGATTTAATTTATGGCATTGATCCGAGTAAACAAGAGCATTGGCATTTGCATCTGTGTGCGAGTTTGCAAGAAATGCTCGGATTACCGGAACCGCCCCATTTTTTAGTGCCGGGATATACTGGCACAATTGATCGCTGGCTCGATCCTTATACCCAACAGATGCGAACGTCAGCGGAACTTTATCCGCCCATCCAGCACCATCAGGCATTGCTGAATGCTGTGTTTGGTGTCAGGAATGTGGTGTGGCAAGTTGCGCCTTGGCGGGAAGAGTGCTGTGATCCAATAGTTTTGGAGACATATCGCGATCGCTTTCCCCAACTGTGGCAGGATCATGATTTGATTATCCGTTGCGATCGCCCGGAGCAATGTGCAGAACAGTTGTCTGAGGCTAATCCTAGGCATGATCACGATTCAAGCCTGATCAAATCTCCTCAGAGTTATGCTTGGTCTATACCAGAACGTTGGACGATTCAACAAACGTCGTGGCAAGAATCCTCCCACCCACTGTCTACAGGGATTGATCCTCTCTTATCCTCTAAATCAGATAAGGAATCGAATCCTAGTGAATCTCAATCTACACCCAAAACTACCCCTAGTTATGTCTTGCGCTTATTTGTATCTGGACACAGTGGATCAACTGAACATATCCTGAAAAAACTACATCAGTTAATCGAGCAATCCCTACAACATCCTTACACTCTAAAAGTGATTGATGTATTTAAACATCCTGAACAAGCGGAAGCCAATCAAATTTCAGCGACTCCCACACTGCTGAGAGTTTGGCCCCCCCCTGTCCGACGTATTGTTGGAGATTTGAATAACTTGGAAAGTATTTTACGTGTACTTATTGCTCCAGAAGCTAAACTATAAAAACTGAGTTTTGTGTGAGAGAAACATAGTTAAGCTAATCCAAAATACGTTCTTCGTTTTTATTTTTATTGATTAAACTGAAGTTGATCCAGATTTAAGATTAGCCACTTGAGGAGTGCGTCCCTTTAAACCTGTCATTAATTGCAGAGCGTAACATTTAACGGGATACAGATGACGCAACATCCATAATCCCAGGCGACGTAGGGTAACGATAGGCAACCAGTTATTAGAAAACATTCGATCCAAGAAATCAGTAAAGCCTAAAATGACTAGATTTTCACTTTTGCGCCACTGTTCGTAGCGCTTGAGGATCTGTTCGTCTCCGATATCTTCACCCTGTTGATGGGCTTCTTGGATGACTTGGGCAAGGGCGGCGGCATCTCGGATGCCCATATTTAACCCTTGTCCACCCACAGGATGGCAACAATGGGCGGCGTCGCCAATGAGGGCGAGGCGGTGCTGGGTGTAGCGATCGCTTTGCATTAACTGTACAGGAAATAGGATGCGATCGCTATCTAATTCTAAATGCCCCAAAAGTCCGCCTGTGCGGTATTCTAGAAGTTCAAGGAATTCTTTTTCATTTAAGTCTTTTAACTGTTGGGCTTCGGCGTGAGGGGCTGTCCATACCACCTGACAGCGATTTTCAGCCAGAGGGAGTACACCCATCGGACCACTCTCCCAGAAGCGTTCAAAGGCGGTATCATTATGGGATTTCTCGGTTTTAATGCGGGCGGTGACGCAGGATTGCCAATATTTCCAACCTTTTGTCCCGATTCCGGCGGCTGTACGAATGCGCGATCGCGAACCATCAGCGGCGACAACTAAGCGCGATCGCAACTGCTGAGATGTTCCATCCAAGTTTACCGTAACCTCTACCCCAGAAGCTTGATACTCCACATTAACCACTTCTGCTGGAGACAACCAGCTTACATTCGGACAATCTGCCAAAAATTCATAAAGTGAGGTAAGCAGGGGACGATGTTCGCCCACATACCCCAAATCCTGGGTACCTAAATCCCTGGGGTGAAATTGCACAAATTTGGGATAATCGCCATCACAGAGGCGAATTTGCCGATAGGTGGCAATTTGCGGCTGAATAGTTTGCCAAACCCCAATTCCTTGGAAAATGCGCCCAGAAAGCAGCGAGAGGGCGTAAGCTTGCCGTCTGGCTACGGCGACTGACTTGGGTTTTGCCTCAATCAATCCAATCCGCAACCCGGAATTTTTCAACGCACAGGCGAAGGTTGCGCCGACAATACCGCCGCCAACGATGACCAAATCGTAGTCAAAGGTTTGATTGTATGCCTGTTCTTGCGTCATTTTCAGAGAATGTATCGAAATGATAAGCATTTTTACTTTTCTTCATTTTGACGCGGATAGCTGAAGAGGGCAAGGACTTGTCACGTCTATAAACCAATCAACCCACCCTTACCAGCTTCTGATACCACGTTGCGGGGCGCGTTTGTAGGGGCGGGTTTCACCATTATTGTTTCGGTTGCACCCATAAGTGACTAAACCCGCCCCGACTTTCGTCGGTTTAGAGACTTTTCTTAGTAGGTAGAAATCTTAACTATGGATCAATACCTTCCGGGTATTGAAGCCGTGATTTCTAGCAAAACATTACCCGAAGAGGCGATTCGCTAACGCTATAGCTTCGCTTCACGCACAAATCGAATCCTGACTTATCCGACAACGCGCGATCGCACACCTCCCTTACTCATCAATCACCGCCGTGCGGTCAAGCAATAGCAGCGATCGCAACTGATCGGTATCCATATCCGTTACCCAGTTTTCACCCGCTTCTACTGTCTGTTCTGCCAACTGCTTCTTACTTTCAATCATGTCATTAATCCGTTCTTCCAACGTTCCCGTACAGACAAACTTATGCACCTGCACATTACGAGTTTGACCAATTCTAAACGCCCGATCTGTCGCCTGATTCTCCACAGCCGGATTCCACCAGCGATCAATGTGAAAAACGTGATTTGCCCGCGTCAGATTCAATCCAGTTCCCCCCGCTTTTAATGAAAGAATCAGAATCGGGGGTCCTTCGGGGTCATTTTGGAAACGGTCAATCATTTCCTCTCGTTGATTCTTGCGGGTTGCGCCATAGAGGAACAAGATTTCCTGATCAAATTGTTTTGCCAAATAAGGTTGCAACAGCTTACCCCATTCAGCAAACTGGGTGAAAATCAAAGCGCGATCGCCTTCAGAAATTGCTTCGTCTAACATTTCCTGTAAACGCAGTAATTTCCCGGAACGTTTGGCATCTTTTAAGGATTTCTCCTTTAATAATTGGGCAGGATGATTACATACTTGCTTGAGTCGCATCAGCAAGGTTAAGATTAACCCTTTGCGCTTAATTCCCTCTGCCGCTTCAATTTCAAGCAATGATTCATCCACCAATTTCTGATAAAGGGTTGCCTGTTCTGCTGCAAGTCCACAGAATACCGTCATCTCCTGTTTTTCCGGTAAATCCTGAATAATCGTCTTATCAGTTTTCAGACGGCGAAGAATAAAAGGTTGCACTAACGATCGCAAAGTTTGCAACGAATCCCTGTCGCCAAACTTCTCAATTGGCATAGCAAACCGCCGCTGGAAAAATTGGCGATCGCCTAAATATTGGGGATTGAGAAAATCTAAAATTGACCACAACTCCGACAATCGGTTTTCTACAGGTGTCCCCGTTAAAGCAATGCGAAATTCAGTTTGCAGTTTCCGCACGGCTTGCGACTGTTTCGCCCCTGGATTTTTGATATTCTGCGCTTCATCTAATACGACACCTTGCCAAGATACAGCTTCTAGAGTTGTGGCATCTCGATACACCAATGGATAACTGGTAATCACCAAATCTTTGGTCTTCACGGCTTTAGCAAATGTCTTACCTTTTGAGCGTTTATCGCCGTGGTGAACGATGGCTTTGAGGGTAGGAGCAAATTTTTTCACTTCCCGTTCCCAGTTTCCCAGTACGGATGTGGGACACACCAGTAATGTAGGCGATTCTAGAACATCTTGCTCTTTTAAATGAAGCAGAAAGGCAATGGTTTGAATTGTGTTATGACAAAGAATGTTATTTGCCACAAAGTTGTGATGGTGACTGACTTCAAAATCATACACCCATCCCTCATAGTCGATATCCTCGATATCTTGAATCTGACAGTAGAAAACTTCTTGATCCAGGATATTTTGTCCAGTTTCCGCTGGGAATAAAGCAGAAGGCTTTTTGAAGGCAGAGGGCAGAGGGCAGAAAGCAGAAGGTAAGGAGGAAGGTAGCAAAGTAGAAGTCAATGAGAACTGTTGAGAAAGACTTGATATCACTCGTTCTCGACTAGCCCGTGAAAAGGGTTGTGAGACTAAATTCTGGTTATCTACCTCTATAATCCAGTCCGCGTAGGCGGACTTTGTTTGTGTAGCTGCGACTTCCAGTCGCCAGGTTTCTGGTTTACAGATTTCTTCCAGTTTCCGCTGTTTTTCTGGACAATTAAATCCAATTACTTGTAAGAATCGACGTGCTGAATTTCCACCAATTGTACAAATGTGTTGTGGTGTAATCTGCAACCAAATTCCCAAGCGCCGTAGTAATACAGAGAGTTGCTGAATCAGTAAAGGGGAAGCTGTACTGATTTCAATACTCCGCATCTGAGAAATAACAGACGCTTCCGCATCGAAATAGTTTTGGAGGAAGATCTTCACCGTATCTAGATCTGCCTGCATAATAAAATCTGGGATAGATTTAGCCTGCGATCGCATCCCCCAACTGTATCCTTTGGTTTGTAAGAATTCTCGGTAGGCTTGGCTATCGATTCGCAGATCTGGCACTCGATTTGGGTAGGTACAAATGCTAGGGTTATTGATTTTCAGGTTGTACCGCTGACCGATTTTTTGGAAGATCTGGAGTAAGTCTTGTAAACAGTCTTTGTCTTTGTGTGAAATGTTGACCCTTGCTCGATCCGATTGCTCACATCCTTCGGCAATTTGCCAAGCCAGAAACTTCACCAAATCAGGATCTTCGCGTTGCCCCTGCCAAATCATTTTGGCAGGTACACAGACATAATCCCCCACCTGAAAATTAGTCGTCCAACCGTGATGGGTTAATAGTTTATGACGATAGGTAATCGTAATTCGGCTTCCATCTTTAAGCTTGACGGTGCGTAGTTTTTCCTGCACTCGCTGGCGATAGAGACGCTGAATGGGAGCAGTGGTCATTTTATGGGTTTGTGAGTCAATGGCATTAATCAGTAACGACTCTGTTGGCTGACTCCAAAATCCCTCCCCATCAAATTCCGCTTCTGTTGCATACTGTTTCCAAATATCTTCAGCTTGAATAACTTTTCCATTGACGGAAATTAATGTACTAGGGGCGACGCATTTACCCAATCCCATATCGTCCGCTAAACAAGCTCCTAACCCCCAGCGTTCTAAAAAGGCTAACCAACTGGCTCCTCGAAGTTGATACGGGCGTAATGTACCGTTAAAGTCTTGGGGAACTTCAATGGGTTCAATTGTGCGATTTCCGGTGAGATTGGTAATTAATTCTTGCAGCGCCCCGGAGGCTTCAAAGTGAACAACCGGCAGTTTTCCTAATGTTTTAGTATCTCCTGTCGCCAGTTGCAAGGCGTCTTTTACTGACAGACTCATATCTTCTTTTGATGCTGTCAGAATGGTGTGCGCCGCCCGCGCATCCGCAGGTTGTAGAGCAATCCATTCCCCATTGACTTCAACTAACGGGGATTTGAGTGACATCAGGCGCTGAAATTCAGATTTGGAGAGTTTAGTATCACCAATTGCCAAATCCCACTTAAATTTAAGCAGGCTTTGTAAACCCAAACGTTCCTCTTTCTTCGATTTAGGCGCTTCTGCGGTAATACTAATACCGAGGCGTTTTTCCCCTGATCCGGGGGCTAATCCTGGGGGTAAGATAATGCCCAAGCCACTGTCTTGCAGTCGCCATGCACTGGCTTTGATAAATTCATATACTTGGACGGGGTTGAGTTCACAAAACTGGGGACAGCGTTCGTGTAAGTTGGCTTCTAGGGGGGGGTAGAGGCGAGAGGCTAATCCTAACCCTTTGAGTAAGGTTTCCTGGGGCTGTTCAATGATTCGCCCTTGATAGTCTAATTGTTCGACAGGATGCCGCCAAATCGTTTTGGCATCGACTAATAAGTCAGCATCATCCATGGCTTGCAAGCAATAGTCAAGCCGCCAGTTTGTTTCATCGGGTTCAGGGGGTTGTAATACTAAGCAGGTGCGGAAGAGATTTTGGGTTAAATCTTGGGTGGTGGGGGTAACCAGGTGCTGTTGGATAGATGTTGTCCAAGTGGACAATGCAGTATCCAAACGTGCGATCGCCATCGGTTCGACTTCCAGGCTATCCTTGGCGCTACAGAGGGCTTGCAGCCATTCGGGTAGGGGTGAGGTAGCGGTTGGGGGTGATAGCGACTCTACCCAATTTTTCACCTGAGTATTAATGGCGTCTCGTAAAAAGTTCAGGATGAGGGATTGGGGATGTAGAGACGTTGCATGCAACGTCTCTACATTATCCTCATACGCTTGACAAGCTAAGGGCATGGATTGGGTAAACTCGGCTAAGCGAGTTTGATCGGTAGCACTGTCGAGGAGGGGTTGCCAGTAAGCGAGGGCTTCGTCGTTGGGCTGACGATAGAGTCCTGGTACAAATTTACACCGAGTTAGTAAGTCTAAACTCCAGCGATAGACATGAGTCCAAAACCGTAAGTCTGAGCCGACGTAATTATCGGAGACGTTGAATCCTCCTAAGGGTAGAGATTGAAGAAAGGGTAGGGCGGCTGAGGGGGTGAGACGGTATCCAGTGACAGACCATTTTTGCCGTTCTAGGGATGAGGAGTCTGTCTCGTCTGTAGGGGGGAGTTGGGCAGAAAGAAGCGGGTAGGCTGATGTCTTAGAAGCTGTGGGGTGAGTGGGTAAAACTAGCAGGTGGGTTTGCCAAGAAGCGATCGCACTTCCCGTATCTCTGTGGCTTTTTCCCGTTTCTGGTTCAGGAATGGTTAAGCTGCGATCGCGTAAAAATTCCCTTAACTCCGCCTGTGTCATCCCAAAGGGATGGGGCATAATCTGATTATTGGCAGCAGAGTCCACGGAGGCTAAAGGACGCCACCGTTCTCCCCAAATAAATAAATAATTATTAGATTCGCGAGTAATCCAACTACCATGTAAAATTGCCATGTTTATAGAAAAATGAAAATAGAATCCAATACTATCAATTGCTACTTGTCCAATTTTAAAGGATGGGTGTGACAGCAATTCTTGCACTCACCACTCTCGCACTCAGTCAGGGCGGGTTTAGTCAAATCTCTTGTGAGGGAAAAAACGATAATAGTGAAACCCTCCCCTACTGAACTCAAAACTCAGACAGGCTATGGCACATCTGGGACATTCAAAACTCAAAACTCAAAACTCAAAACCCTTATCAAAGCAGCATTATTCCATAAATGCTAGGATTGCGACAGAGAAAAAAACATGATAAACAGAGAAGGGTAACGAACCAAATGGTAGAGTTAGACAAATCAATATCCTTTGATGGACGGGATATTCGGCTAAGAGTCGGTCTACTAGCACCCCAAGCTGGGGGAACTGTACTAATTGAATCAGGAGATACAGCGGTTTTAGTCACGGCGACTCGCTCAGCGGGTCGAGAAGGCATCGATTTTCTCCCCTTATTAGTGGACTACGAAGAAAGACTGTATGCAGCCGGTCGAATCCCAGGTGGCTTTCTGCGGCGAGAAGGGCGTCCTCCGGAAAAAGTAACACTTACCAGCCGTCTGATTGACCGCCCGTTGCGCCCCTTGTTTCCCAGTTGGCTGCGCGATGATATTCAGATCGTAGCAACAACCTTGTCCATGGATGAACAAGTGCCACCGGATGTGTTGGCGGTAACTGGGGCATCAGTAGCGGTACTGCAAGCGAAAATTCCATTCTATGGTCCCATGGCAGCAGTACGGGTGGGGCTAGTTGGAGATGATTTCATTATTAATCCAACTTACCGCGAAATCGACAACGGTGATCTAGATTTGGTGGTCGCGGGTTCTCCCCAAGGCGTGATTATGGTGGAAGCCGGGGCGAATCAACTGCCAGAACGGGATATTATTGAGGCGATTGAATTTGGCTACGAAGCGGTGCAGGATTTAATTGCAGCTCAGCAAAACCTGCTCAAAGAGTTGGGGATTGAGATGACCCAAATACAAGCGCCAGAAACCCCATCGGAACTGGAAGAGTTTATCCGCGATCGCGCCACGAAACAGATTAAGCAGGTATTGTCTCAGTTTGACTTAGATAAGCACGGTCGCGACAAAGCCTTGGACGAGATTAAGGACAAGGAAATTCTGGCTGCGATCGCACAACGTCCAGAAGATGACCCCTTGCGCGTCGCCGCCGCTGATTCTCAATTGCTCAGTAGTGTGTTCAAAGGCTTGACCAAGAAGCTGATGCGATCGCAAATTGTCGAAGATGGTGTGCGTGTTGATGGGCGTAAACTGGATGAGGTACGTCCGGTGTCTTGTAAGGTGGGTTTATTACCCGCCCGTGTCCATGGGAGTGGTTTATTTAACCGAGGCTTGACTCAAGTTCTGTCTGCGGTGACCTTGGGAACGCCTGGGGATGCTCAAATGCTGGATGATCTCAATCCAGAAGAAGAGAAGCGTTACCTGCACCACTATAACTTCCCGCCCTTTTCCGTGGGGGAAACCAAACCCATGCGATCGCCGGGACGCCGGGAAATCGGTCACGGTGCTTTGGCAGAACGTGCCATTATTCCTGTCCTACCGCCGCAAAATGAGTTTCCTTATGTGATTCGGGTGGTATCGGAGGTGCTCTCGTCCAATGGTTCAACCTCGATGGGTTCAGTTTGTGGATCGACTCTAGCTTTAATGGATGCAGGGGTTCCGATTACTAAACCCGTCAGTGGTGCGGCGATGGGATTGATTAAAGAAGGCAATGAAGTCCGGATTCTCACCGATATTCAAGGGATTGAAGACTTTTTGGGCGATATGGACTTTAAAGTCGCGGGAACAGATACTGGGATTACTGCCTTACAAATGGACATGAAAATCACCGGTCTGCCCATGGAAACCATTGCCAAAGCGATTGAACAAGCTAAACCGGCGCGACTGCACATTTTAGAAAAGATGCTAGCGGTGATTGACAAACCCCGCCCCGATCTTTCTACTTTTGCCCCACGCTTGCTGACGATGAAGATTGATCCTGACTTGATTGGGTTGGTGATTGGTCCTGGCGGTAAGACGATTAAAGGGATTACAGAACAAACTGGTGCCAAAGTCGATATTGATGATGATGGCACGATTACGGTTTCTGCTGTTGAAGGGGAAAAGGCAAAGAAAGCCATTACCCTGATTCAAGGGATGACTCGTCGCTTAGAAGAAGGGGATGTTTATGCCGGTCGCGTGACTCGGATTATTCCCATTGGTGCGTTTGTGGAAGTGTTACCAGGGAAAGAGGGAATGATTCACATTTCCCAACTGGCAGATTATCGTGTGGGTAAGGTGGAAGATGAGGTTGCTGTTGGCGATGAAGTGATTGTCAAAGTGCGAGAAATTGACAATAAAGGTCGGATTAATCTGACTCGTTTGGGAATTCATCCCGATGAAGCAGCCGCAGCGCGTGCAGCAGCGACAACTTAGATGGTTTTGGAGTTAGCTGAACGTTAAATCAATTGTCAGCAAGCCGCAGCATCCGCCAAGAACTCAAGTTCTTGGCTAAAAGCTTAAGTCCATTAAAATGGACTAAAACTCTGATCCAGTCCGCTCAATTCTGACTTGAGTAGGGTGGGCATTGCCCACCAACCTTAAGTCAGCAGCATTCAGCTTAAGTCCATTTTAATGGACTTAAATTCTGATCCAGTCAGTACCGTTAAAACCTTTATCTGCTTGAGTGGTATCCCCGCCCGTAATCCTTCGATTAACGCCTCTAGCTGTTTTCCTTGATTAAATAACCGATTCCGGTTCCCTGTTTCCGATTCTCGATACCCTGAAAATTCACACCGGAATCCGATCAAAATAACATCGCCGTCGCAACGCCTGTCGCAGTAGCACCTGATATTCCTGCTCCTCTATCGTACAAGCGCCAAAGCGAGATAAGTGAGGATTCATCATTTGAACATCAAACAACAAAAAGCCGCGCGATCGCAACCGCTCGACTAACTTAACTAACGCCACCTTTGAGCCTTCCGGAATCCGGTAAAACATGGATTCGCCAATAAACGCGCCGCCAATTACAATCCCTAAAATCCCACCCGCTAGCTCATTTCCTTGCCAGGTTTCAAAGCTATACGCCCAACCTTCCTGATAAAGTAACCAATAAATTTCCTGGAGTTCCGCAGAAATCCACGTACTCTCCCGATTAGCACAACCGGCAACAACGCCTTTAAAGTCTCGGTTAATTGCCGTGCTAAACCGCTTCTGATTTAAAACCCGCTGTAGCGATTTGGGATAGCGAAACCGCTCGTCTAAGGGGATGATTGCTCGCTGGCGACTGGAGTACCACCCTAATGATCGGGTTTCATCCGCCATCAAAAAATAGCCTTGAGCATATCCTTGGATTATTGTCGGAATATTTAACTCCATGGTGATCGAACTCGATTGAGAGTCCCTGTTCTTGAACCGCTAAACTTCAGTTTAAAATTTCCCTGATTGGACATAATTTCGCTATGCTTAAAAATAAAATAATATTTCTCAATGATGCCCCTCACATCATCTCTTTTGAGGTTGACAAATTAAACAATGTATGTTTGCTTAATAGCAATTTGTGATTCACCGTACTGTATTAGGGAGACAAGCAAGTATAGTTGACACTCCCCCGGCTATAAGAGCGCGGGGGATTCTTTCTTCGTAGGGAGGCAGAGTTTTACATCTTCTGGGATGTTACCTTTACCCTCAGAAAGCTTAACTACCGTGTGTCCCACGGCTTCCAGTCCTCTAATTTCCACTACTTGAGCGGCTGCAACATCCCTATCACAGGTGTACCCACAATGTTGGCATTTATGTACTCGCTTGGAAAGTTTCTTCTTGCCTGTTTCCTTTAGGCATTTAGGACAGGTTTGACTTGTCCCCTTGGCGTCTACCTTTTGGAAATATACCCCTCTCTTAAAACAGCATTGGGACAAGATATCAAGAAACTGTCCCCAACCTGCATCTAAGCAGCTTTTCGCCAACATTCCACGGGCTAATCCCTTCAGGTTGAGGTTTTCAGCAAATATCATATCCACCCAATCACACAGGTTATGGGCTAACTCCCAATGATAGTTTTTTCTGGTATTTGCAATCCGCTCATGCAGTCGTGACACCTTGGCTTGTGCTTTCTTCCGGTTGTTACTCCCAAACCGTTTACTTGACACCTTCTTTTGCAGCGATTTAAGCTTGCTCTCTAGGCGTTTAAACGGTCTTGGATTGGGGAACGTTTTACCGTTAGAAGTGGCGGCAAAGTGCATTAATCCGACATCAATTCCTAATGACGTACCTGATGGACTAATCTCAGGTATATCAATTTTCCATTGCAGCGTGAGTTGTACGTACCATCCTGAAGCTCGTCTTACAATTCGTGCCTGCTTAATGACTGCATCATCAGGTATTGGGCGAGATATGATGAACCGAACTAACCCGATACTAGGCAACTTGACCTGATTCCCTTGAATGGAATTAACACCCAATTGAGGGAACACAAATGACCGCATCTGACCTGTTTTCTTGTATCGCGGAAACCCTCTACCATTTTTCCACATTCCCTCAAATGCTAACTGTAGCCGCTTAAGGGTTTGTTGTAGCACTTGTGAGTGTACCCGCTTAAGTGCAGGTATCTTCTTTTTGGCTTGAGTGAGGGCTACCGCTTGACTATTGTAGGTTGGTAACGGTTGATTGGCTGGTATGATGTACTCACTTTTGATCGAGCAAGCATTTATCTGACATTTCCGACTGTTTACCCAATCTTTGCGCTCACAAAGGGCATAGTTGTAAACTCTGCGGCATTGTTCCAGCCATTCACCAAAGATGGCTATTTGGGCGCTAGTTGGCTTTAACTTAAACTCGTAAATCAGATTAAACATTTGCTCGACCTTGTGCAATGTTACTGATATTATATTACACTATTTATTGAGCGGCATCAGGATTATTTGACTGGCAAAATAAATTTGCCTCTAGACGATTCGCTCGCTTTCATCTCCCAGCTATAGAGCATGGGAGTCTTCAGCATCGCTACCATACGATAAGGGAGAGAAAATACTACAGACGAACACAACTATGGCTGAAAAATGCCGTCCCCAGAATGGTAGTTTTCCCATCCCAAAAATAAACATTTTGGCTTTTAACGTTTTATGGCTGAACCTATTCCCCCCGTTACCCTTCCCCCCGCTGAAAATGCCCAGCAGGAAGGAAAATGGTTGCGAGACGCTTTGGTTCACTGGCTGGATCATGAATTTTTGCCAGAACCAGCGAATCAGGAGATTGCCGATCGCGCCTCCCAAATCTTTGTCCGCCAACGCTTAGAAGGCGAAAACGATGTTGGTGCTTTGGTGATTGCCATTGTCACCGAAATGCAAGCCTTCGACTTCCGAGAAAGCTTTTATAGTGAATTTGCGATCGCCAACGCGGTTAGTGATTTGCTCCTAGACAGTCTGGGTATTGACCGTTGCTGTGGAAATTAGTCCTGCGTCATTGGTCATTTGTCCCAAGTCTTTCGGTAAGAACGATTGACCAATGACCCAAATCTACCAACTCGACTTAACCACCCCTGGTAGTAATCCTTTGTGCGCCCATTCCCGCAGTACATGGCGAGATAGACCAAAATCCCGATAGTAGCCCCGGGGACGCCCTGTTACCCAACAGCGATTCCGTACCCGATTCGGCGCACTACTGCGGGGTAACTGTTGGATCTTCCGGTGAATCTCTAGTTTCTCAGCCGGAGAGGAAGCATTATCGAACTCTTCTTTGAGCGCTGTTCGCTTAGCCGCATACTTCTCAACCATCTTCTGGCGCTTTTTTTCGCGCTCAATCATTGATTTTTTAGCCATGAGTCTTTGGCGTTTCCCTAAATAAAGACACTGTTCCCTATCTTATCGAATTTTGTTATCCCTCAACCTTAGCACTGGGACATAAATCAACCAGCACGCAAGTGTCGCACTTCGGCTTCTTCGCCTGACAAATTGCCCGACCATGGTAAATGAGACAGATTGACCAGTTTTCCCAATCTTCCAGAGGCAATAGTCGCATTAAATCGCGTTCGATACGAATCGGGTCACTATGTTCCGTCAAACCCAGACGCTGAGTCAAGCGCTTGACATGAGTATCCACCGTCACCCCCTCGTGGATATCAAAGGCATTCGCTAGCACAACATTGGCAGTTTTGCGAGCCACACCGGGTAATTTGATCAGCAGTTCGATCCGTCGAGGAATCTGATTGCCAAACTCGGTGACAATCATCCGACAAGCCCCTTGAATATTTTTCGCCTTATTGCGATAGAATCCAGTCGGACGCACCAAGGCTTCGAGCACCTCAATATCCGCCTGCGCGATCGCAAGAGCGTTAGGAAATTGGCGAAACAATTCCGGTGTCACCTGATTCACTCGTTCATCTGTACATTGTGCCGACAGAATCGTCGCCACCAATAACTGTACAGGGGTGTCATAGTTTAGCGTACAGTGAGCATCTGGATAAAGTCGCTTCAGGCGAATCAAAATCTCCAATGCGCGTTGCTGTTTAGCTGACCATTTACGGGTGATGCTCATTAGAACTCCTCCGTTGTGGGAAACCCCGTGTCTTCAGACCGGGGAGGAACGCGCGGTAGCGGTTTTAACCGCATACCCCTTTCGGGGTGGAGGGGTATGGTTGCCCCTCCAATGAGGTATGGTTGCCTCAATCTCCTTTCGGGTAAAGTTAGCTTCGCCAATGTTATCGGTCGGTAACTATCCAAAAAGCACTGTTTCAGTGACCTTAAAACTGTTTAACTTTTCGGTTCTAGAGCAGCAGACTAGCTACGCATCTACTGGTAGGTCTTGAACACTTGCCGATAACGTAGTCACTTAAGACTTAAGCTGGTCAGAATGGCTTGTTAGATTTCTCTTTCAAGCCTCATGCCTTTAGGCTGAGGTTCCTGACGCTCCCACTAGATCATCATCAATACTCTCTCACACAGTCAGGGCGGGTTTAGTCGCATCTGGGTGATAAAAGGAACGATAATAGTGAAACCCGCCCCTACATACATAAGACAAATGACGATACTCACTGAAACAAGTTTTGCACCCAACTCGAGGGAACTAAATTTGCCGTATCCCGCACAATCAAGAAAATGCCTAACCCCAAAAGCAAAACCAACCCAGTTTGCATAATATTTTGCTGAACTTCTGTGGGGATGGGTTTACCCCGAATTCCCTCAATCGCTAAAAATGCTAGTTGACCGCCATCCAGCGCGGGTAAGGGCAAGATATTAATAATCGCCAAATTGATGCTAATCAACGCGGCAAACTGAAACAGATTCCCCGCATCAGAACGGGCAATATTTGCGCCAATTGCCACAATCGCCACTGGACCAGATACTTGTTCAGCCGTTTCACTAAAGTTGCTAATCAGTTGACCAAAACCTTTGGCGATTTCAGTACTCAAGCGCTGGTATTCGTCAGCCGCAATCGTAAACATCTCTAAGAATCCGTCAGCGTACTTGCGAACTATCTCACCATTAGGTGCCAGTTGCACGCCAATTTTACCTTTGCCATCGTCGCCCCGTTCTGGCGTCACGTCCAGGGAAAGAGTTTGTTCACCCCGTTTAATCAAAAGTTCTAGGGGTTGGTTGGGGGAGTCTCGTATTTTGCTCGTCAAGGTAATGATCGCATCCCGACTAGCTCCCAATGGTTGATCCTCAACCGCCAAAATAACATCCCCTGGTTTAATCCCCGCTTGTTTTGCCACTAAGCTACTTTCTGCGGCAATTTCTGGAACCCTTACTCCGGGTTGGTAATTGAAGTCAGTAATTCCCACCGTTCCTACCTGCACAACCAGTAGAAAGTAAGCAAAGATCAGGTTAGCAATTACCCCAGCACTAATTACAATCGCTCGGTCTAAAACAGGTCGATTGCGGAGTAAATTTGGGTCATCTGGGGGAATCTCGCTATCGGGGTCATCATCGGGGAAACCGACAAATCCCCCTAGGGGGAAAGCACGTATCGCATATTCCGTATCGGGTCCTTGGTATTTCCACAGAACCGGACCAAAACCCAGGGAAAAGCGATTGGCATAAATTCCCTGCAAACGAGCTGCCATAAAGTGACCCAGCTCATGCACCACAATCAAAACCGCCAAGACTGCGATCGCCGCCAAAATTGACATAAGAAGTAATGTAACGATTGCTTGCGTCCTTTCTATTGTACGTTGTCTTAGTAGCCTCGGTTTCGATCAACCACATACTCCAAAGGTTTCCCTGTTTCAACCCGCGCGATCGCATCCAGAATCAAATCAGCTACATCATCGGGGGAACCGACAGCGGAGATATGGGGGGTGACGATAATATGAGCATGAGACCAAAAAGGGTGGCTTTTAGGCAAGGGTTCAGTCTCGAATACGTCCAAACAAGCACCAGCAATTTGACCTGAATCTAAGCCAGTTAATAAATCAGCTTCTACCAAATGCTTGCCTCGACCAACATTAATTAAGTAAGCTCCTAGAGGTAACGCCGAAAAGGTTTCATGGCAGAGAATACCCTCAGTTTCTGGTGTGACAGGTAGCAAACATACCAGCACCCGACATTTGCTCAGGAACCGCTTAAACTGTTCCCACCCGTGAAAACAGTCAACTCCGACAATGGCTTTCGGGGTGCGACTCCATCCCCGCAGGGGAAACCCCATACTGCCTAGTTTTTTGGCGACTGTGGAACCCAAAACCCCCAAGCCCAAAATCCCAACGGTAAATGAGCTAGCATCGGGTACGGGTAGATAGTCCCAGCGCCGCGATCGCTGCAAGGCTTGATACTCGATAAATCGCCGTTGAAACAGCAAAACGGCTAGGGTGACATATTCCACCATTTGCCTGCTTTTCTGCTCAGAAACGAGACGAATTATCGGGATGTGATCAGGCAAATCTGGGTCAATTAAAATCTGATCGACGCCGGCTCCTAGAGAAATAATTAACTTGAGATTTGCCAATCTTTGTATCACTCCCAGTGGCGGCAACCATGCCAGCACAATCTCAATTTCCTCAATTTTCCCGCATTCAGGCCAGACTCGCAAATCTAAATTGGGTTTGCCTTGCTTCAATTGGGTGATGAATCCGGGAAACCATGGATCTGTTGGCTCGATTTCTGCAAGTATTAGCACTGCCATTATTTAAGCTCTCGTCGCGAATCGACCTAAATGTTCTACAGCCCCTTGAATGTCTTCCCGCCTACCCAAAGCACTCAGACGCAAATACCCTTCTCCCCAATCCCCAAATACACAGCCAGGAACACCGACAATACCTGTTGAATCTAAAAGTTGGTCAAAAAACTGCCAGGATGATAAGCTGGGAAATGCCTTAACCCATATAAAAGGACTATCAATACCGCCAAAACAGGTTAATCCAATTGCTGCCAAACCTTCTCGGAGCAAGCCAGCATTTTGCAGGTAATAATTCACTACTCCCTGACATTCTTGTTGTCCGACTGGAGATAAAGCCGCAATTGCCCCCTGTTGGGCAACATTTGCGGTACCCCAGAATTTAATTGCGTGTCTAATTCGCCACAAGTGATTTAACTCTCCCGGCACAGTATTTTTAATCGTGAGGGCTTTTGGGATGACGCACCAGCCCACCCTTAAACCTGTAAAATTTGCCCATTTGGAAAAACTGCCAATTTCAATCGCGCATTCTTTCGCCCCTTCGATTTCATAAATACTCCGGGGGATATTTGTTGTCTGAATAAATGAACTGTAAACGGCATCAAAAATTATCACAGCTTGGACATTTCTGGCATAGTCTACAAAAGCTTGGAGTTGTTCGCGGGTAGCAACGGCTCCTGTAGGGTTATTGGGAAAGCACAGATAAATCAGATCGACTCTTTCTTCTGGCAACTTTGGCACAAAATTATTTTGCTCGTGACAAGGTAAGTTTAACAATGGGCGTCCGGCGAGTAAAGTTCCCTCCACAAAAGATGGATAAGCAGGGTTTTGTACCGCTACTCTATTATCTAGAGCAAACAAGTCTTGAATGTTGACTGAAGCAGATTGAGCGCCATCACTGATAAATATTTCCTCCGGCTCAAGTTCGACACTGATTTTTTGGCGGTAATAGTTGGCGCAAATTGCCTGTTTTAGGGCTGGGTTTCCGGTAATATCTTCATACCCTGTATAGGTTTGTGGATTACCCAAGCGATTCGCTGCATGTACCAAAGCTTGCACCACTGTTGCTGACAAAGGCTGTGTTGTGTCGCCAAACGCCATCATAAAGATTTGCTGTTGGGGATGGGCGGCTTGATAGGCTTCAACCTTGCCCCACACTTGCTTAAAAATGATTTCGGTATAGGTTTTATCTCCAGTTAGTTGACTGAGTTCTAAATTTTTAGTCGCCATTTCAATGAGAATGGGTAACGAGTGACTTGCGATCGCATTGCCAGCTTATCCTACTTTTCTGGAGGATTTGTTAGGATGAGGGTTGCTCTAACCTGAGCACCAAGAAAGGTTTATGGGTTGTCCCTATCGGGTGACTAAATTGCTAGTTTTTGCTGTATATACGAAGACAGTTTATATTGGGTTAAAACATTTGGGGATAAGTGGGCAGCACCTTGAATAGTTCCCCGGCAATCTTTACTTCCACAAACACAGTTAAATCCTCGATCTATAGACCATTCGGTTGATGGATAAAAGAAGGTTAATTCCTCTCCTGGTTTGATTCGCTGTAAGCTGATAACCGTCATTTTATTAGTATCGAAGAAAACATTAGGACTGCAGCTATGATTGATATACTGCAAAAATTCCGGGGTGAGCATAATATGTTGGCGATCGTCAATTTGGACGGTTAAATAGTTGGGGCGATCAAGAATCTCTTTCGCACCAAATCGACTAATCATTTGTCCAGGACTCAATTCGACGGTAGCGTGTAGGGATTTGCCGCCAGTTTTATGGCATTTCCGGATTTCGGCAATTGAGCCAATTTTTATGATTTCTTTAAGGTTGTGCATGGATTTTAATCATTGTCTAAAACTGTGTCGTGTTGCATCGCCTCCAATCCTTCAGGGTTGGTGTAGTCGGTGTGCTCTCCAGCAATCCCGTAGGTGATAAGCTAAAACGCCTTTAAATTGTGTATTAGCTGTTGCCTTTTGCCTTTTGCCTGTTGCCTTTCAGGGTTTTAGGTATCCCAATTTAAATGCCGAACAGCTTATTAGGCTCTGTTTTCTTGCCCACCACAGGGCAACTTAGGATGAATGTCACAACACCTCACGTCCGATATAGGAATGTAGAACCTCTGGTATTTTCACTGTACCGTTAGGTTGCTGATAATTCTCCAAAATTGCCGATAGGGTGCGCCCAACGGCTAATCCAGAGCCATTCAAGGTATGGACAAACTGAGTTCCTTTTTTGCCCGCTTCCTTAAAGCGTAGACTACCGCGTCGCGCTTGGAAATCACCGCAATTGGAACAACTCGAAATTTCACGGTATTTTCCCGAAGAAGGAAGCCACACTTCTAAGTCATAGCATTTTGTGGCAGAGAATCCTAGATCTCCAGTACAGAGTTCAATAACACGGTAAGGGAGTTTTAACGCCTCTAAAATGGCAGCAGCATCTTCCACCAGCTTTTCATGTTCAGCTTCCGAGGTACTCGGATGAACAAGTTTAACCAGTTCAACTTTATTAAACTGGTGCAGTCGAATCAGTCCTTTAGTATCTCGCCCGTAGCTACCCGCTTCTCGGCGAAAGCAGGGGGTATAGGCGCAGTGATAAATAGGGAGTTGGGAGACGTCTAGAATTTCGTCACGGTAAAGATTAGTTAAGGGGACTTCCGCTGTGGGCGAAAGCCATAGATCATCGCTATCACACTTAAAGCTTTCTTCGGCAAATTTGGGCAGTTGACCCGTCGCTGTTAATGAGCGGCTGTTAATCAGTATCGGTGGGATTACTTCCACATAGCCTGCGGCAATTTGTCGATCTAGCATAAAACTAATCAACGCCCGCTCTAAGGCAGCACCGACACCGATTAGACTGACAAAACGACTTTGTGCCACTTTCACCGCCCGCTCAAAATTGAGAATACCCAGGGTTTCGCCAATTTCCCAATGGGGTAAAATCTTGTCATTCTGGGGAATATACTCGTCACCCCAACGGCGCACCTCGACATTTTCCGCTTCACTCTGACCAACGGGAGTTGAGGGACTGGGTAGATTGGGTAGGGAGAGTAATAGCGCCTCAATTTCTGCTTTGAGTTCTTTTTCTTGAGGTTCTAGTTCACTAATTTGGGTTTTAACCTGGTTGCCTTCCTCTCGCAATTGTTGGATTTCCGGCGCGTCAGGGGGACTCCCTGCTTTAATTTTTTGACCGATGAGTTTACCAATCTCATTGCTGCGGGCTTGCAGGCGGCTACGGGAGGTCTCTAGCTCCCTTTGACGCTGATTCAAGTCCAAAATGGGCTGAAGGTCATACTGACCCGCCCCGCGTTGCTCTAGGCGTTCTTGGACGCTTTGTGGATTTTCTCGGATTTGCTTTAGGTCAAGCACAGATTTTTACGGATACTGGGCAAAATTGCCTTGGGCATCTGGGTGAAATTACCATTTTCCAGAATACCAATCTGGCACAGTTATGTTCCAAAGTACAGGGTATGATTTCCAAAAAGCGGGGAGCTGGGGAAGCATGTAGAGACGTAGCATGCTACGTCTCTTAGCTGGGGGGGAGTGATTCTTATCAAAACAAATGACAAATGACAAATTACCGATTAATGCGATTGAACAGCCAAATGGCAATGGCGATGCCCGCGAAATGGGCAGTAATGGTGTTGATATTCGCCTGTACCAGAAATAAGTCTAAGGGTCGAATGAATCGATTAGCATCATAAACCGTTAAGCCAGAAGGTTGAGAAATCGAGCGGATCACAATGCTGCCGATAATGGCTTGGGCGCCCAGAATCGTCAATAACATTCCCGCCATATTGACAATTAATCCTAGCCTGATGGTTTTGAGGGTATCGGCTTTGCTGGGTCGTGTTTCCACATTACCAGTCAACAGTTGCTTGGAAATGCGAGTATAGCGCCATGCAATGTAGACACCTACGCCCAAGGTGACTAACCCACATATTGCTAAAAATATGCCAAACCCAACACCCTGTTTTTCTTCTGTCGGTCCGATGGTGCGACCCGCGATTCCTGTGAGTAAAATCCCCAGTGAAACAACACCAAGGGTTAATTGTACCCATAAGGCAATCCTGCCGAAGGTACGCAGCACCAAGGCGATGCGCTGGAGGGGAGTGGGGAGTGAGGAAGTATCGGGCAATTCTCGCATTGGGACTCGAATCCGTGAGTGACACCTATTTCATATTTAACCAGGAGAACTAGAAAACTGTTGTTTGTGCAAGCGAAACGCTAACTCCGACGAATCTTTGCCACTCATTATAAATTTTCATAATTCATCATTTATATTTCATAATCTTTAGCTTATTCCTCCGTGAACTTTTAATCGGGGTTGTGCGTCTGTTAGGTCAGGTATAAAGCGAAAGCCAAGCTTTAGCCCTACGGTGGGAACCTCATCGTCTTGTCAGCTCATGGAGGAAGCGTATGGAACCGAATTGGAGACAACGTTTATCCTACGCCATCTGTGCCATCGCTTTAGTCTGGAGTTTGTCTTTGTACAAAAATCAGGTCAGTGCTAATCCCCTATCTGCGGCTCAAGAACACTGGCAGGCGATCGCAACGGCTAATCCCGATCTGTTAATCTATGGCTACAGTGATCATGCTGTCCTCAAGCGCTCCTACAGTGTGCCTGATGTAAATCAGACGTATCAGGGACAATCCATCTACTCAGCTTGGCAGGACTTTTTCCGCCAGTATGATATTAAAGACTTTCAGGTACTGGAGCTGCATCGGCGCGATCGCACCGTTAAAGCCCAAATTCAGATCACTGCCAAGTCCGCTCAAGGACTGATGGTGGTTTGGTCAATGTCTTACCAGGCTGACTTCGATCAAACGGGTAAGATTATTAAAGAAGTTTGGCATACGAATCCAGAACTGGGTGTTTAACTAACGTTTCCCAGACCCCTCCGGAATAGGGTAGCATCTCTTATCAGTGAAATAAGGACGGTCTGAAACCCCTTTTGGGAAAACGTTAAGGAATTGAAAACAAAATATTGCGGACTATTGCTCCATAAGCTAGTAGAAATTATTAATGCTGGCAATGCGATCGCGCAATCGGGTTCACACTGAGGGGACGATTTTCCCTTGAACTGGACTAGAAAGCCTAGATGTTTTTGGAGAATTACTCCACTACTTAGCTAAAATTGATGGAGATTATTCAGTGTTGTTGCATCTGCCGTCACCAAACTAACGAGTGCATTAGACGACCTCAATAGTTTGAGGTTATAAAGTACCAGAGGAATGAGCAAGCTAAGATTGCTCGTTATTCATCGATACATTGCACCGAAAATTTTCAGGGTGTTGAAACCATGGTTAGTTTTAGGAAAACTGTCCCATGCCAATTTGACTTACTGGGATATTCAGCGGACTATGCAGATGAAATTTGAGGATATCTATCAGTTTTTTCAAGACCCTCCTCCCAACTATCTCAACAAGGAATTAGCTGTATGTTATGTGTTGTCTGTCCTCATAGAAGGGGAATCCTATGGCACTCACTTGATCCAACAACTCGAACACGAATACCCAACCTATCGACTGTCTGATACAGTTCTTTACAGCGCCCTCAAGTTTCTGGAGGAAGCTGGGGCAATCACTGGGTATTGGAAAAAAGTGGAAGGACGAGGACGCCCGCGTCGTATGTATCAGATCTCTAGCGATTGGCGGGATAAAGCCCGCGAACTAGCAGGGTTTTGGCGTGGCTATATTACTCAGGAGAAAGAAGCAATATAGCACATTGCGGCAGACTTGCACCATCAGTTACTACCTTTCCCTGACTCCATTCGGTGCAAACACTGGTTGGTTAGGTGAACTGGTGGTCAGCTTCTGCTGTCATGTCTGGTTCTTTGGCTAAACGAGTTATCTGAATTCGGCAAGAAGACCTTCGCTTTTAGCGATGGGATGAATTGCCGATGAGAGAAAACTTGTTTTCAAATTGTCCTGTTAGATGTATCCTGCTATGCTATAGGTCGTAAGCAAAGGATACCTGGCTTAGGTTAATATCAGTGAGTACACCCATTCTGTCGTCTACATTCCTGCTAACTCTGTTGTTAGCGGTGGGCTTGTTCTTTTTCATCCGTGCTTCTGTTAAAGACCGAACCCAAAAAGTTCAACTCATTGCCCAAGAACCAGAAGCATCCCTCCTAGAAAGGTTGCAGAACTATTTTGATCAAAGGGCATACCAGATAGCTGCTGTTGACCCAGCTACGGGTCAAGTGACATTTCAGGGTTTTGTGCGACCGAGTTGGTTTCTGGCTATCTTTTTGACGGCACTCGCTGCCTGCGGTATTCTTTGCTTATCTTTGGTTCTCTCCGTACTTTACCCAACGTTGACCCAGGTTTTCCTGGGGTTAGTTTTGCTGGCTCCTGTTGCTGGCATTTTTTACTGGAAAGGTGCGGGACGCAATGAACAGGTGTTCCTAAAAGTTGAACCTTTAGAGAGTCCACAACCGGGTACACAAAGCTTAGTTACCGTTATCGCCCATCGCGATGAACTTGCTCAACTCCAGCAAGCCTTAAAGCTTCAACCCTCTCCGGAGGCGGGGGATTAAGGGTAACTGGGGGAGATGAGGGAGTTATCAGTTATCAGTGAGCAGTTATCCGTTATCAGGAGCAGGGGGAGCAGGGGGAGCAGGGGGAGCAGGGGGAGCAGGGGGAGCAGGGGGAGCAGGGGGAGCAGGGGGAGCAGGGGGAGCAGGGGGAGCAGGGGGAGCAGGGGGAGCAGGGGGAGCAG
>NZ_JAVKEW010000247.1:0-45436 GCF_040226375.1 Coleofasciculus sp. G2-EDA-02
TCGGCGGAACCCAAACCGCAAAGGTTTGAAACGCCCAGCCCTGAATCGACAGGGTGTTAGGAGATAACACGATGCCCTAGATGGCGAATATCGTGTGCCTGGGAACCCGTTTACCGGGATATATGGAACGAAATTTCCATAAAATCTCCCTTCTTCTAGGAGGGAGATCGTCAAAGATATAACTTTCCCTCCCCCAGCTCGCGAGACGTTGCATGCAACGTCTCTACATTGCTTCCCCAACTTCCCTTAGTGAACCTCAACAAAAACGCCGCTGCGAGCAAACTCCTCTTCTTCGGGAGTAAAGTAAGGGGCGTTATCTTCCAGGGTTGGGTCGAAGCTGTAAGACTCTTGCAGGAAGTTTCCTTCTAAAACGGCGTTTTCTACCTCCTTGATGTAGGTGTCAGCAAGCTTACACAACTCTTGGATACCCCGTTCGTCGCCTCTGTCCAAAAACTTTTGCAATCCTAGATGAAATCCCGACAGGCGGGCGGTGGGTTTGAGCATACTGTAGATATAGTAGATGCGATCGGTGGTGATACTGATGTGACGCAGGGCGCGGGCGCGGGTCAACTCAGCATCAAGGCTGGGCCAATAGCGGTTGGTGTAGAAGGCTTTGTCATCCCGTTGATACCACTCTTCCGAACGGGCGATGGAAGAATTGACGGTGTTGTGCAACTTCCAGAAAAACAGGCGCATCGATGGTCCATCGGTTACCGTAGCCAGCTTGTTGTCGAAGGACATACTAAACTGGGTTGCATGGAGTTCTTGTCCCAACAACAGGTACTCCATCGGGTACATATTCACTTCCTTGTTTTGTACCACATAAGCATTCAAGTGATGGCGACAATAGGGGCAAGGGTACATCGTGGCGAACAGTTTGATAAAATCCTTGAAAACCCCGATCAGCGCTTTCTGTTCTTCCGGAGATTTGGTGCAGACGATTTCGGCAGACGTGTGGAAGAAACGCCAAACGGCTGGTCCAATGTAGTAAGGGAAACTGACTCGCATTTGGGCATCCCGAACATAGCTGCAGTTGAGCCATACATCAATGAATGCCACATACTGGGACAGGGCACCACATTCGCGACCAAACTCCAGACGCTCCCGGCGCTTCTGCACACCGTTGAGGTAGTGGTGGCTCAGCCGCCAAGCCTGCAAAATTGCTAGTTTTTGCTGAGGAGTGCAGTTGAGAAATTCTTCGCAAACGTCCCCACCATAGCGATCAAACTCTCCGACGGCTTTAGTCTCTTCATACAACTGATCCAAGGCGGCTTCGTCGGGATTGGTGTTTCTTTCAATATCATCCGCCGTACAAACACTAAACGCTGTCAGAAGTTTCGGCATGAAGTCTTCGTACCAGTAAGCCACAGGCATCATCGCACCGTCGATTTCTTCCCGATCATCGTTGAGAATCACCCGGTTCCATTGCTTCAAGTAAGCCTTGGGATCTTCCCCATTGGTTTTTGGCGACGTGGGTGTCACTTCTGCTTTCAGTTCCAGTTGGCGCAACCGATTCAGTTCATTGATTGCCAGCACTCCCTCTACCATATCTCCGATGTGGAGATGCTTTTTCTTCATGGTGATGGCGAATTCCACCCCAGCGGCGAATTTCTCACGAACTGTGGCAGATTTGCTGCGGGTTTCATGCATCCGCTGCGCCTCCGCTTGCATTTCTGGGCTTTTTTCAATGTTTTGCCAGTTTTTGATCCGATCTTGCAGGCGGGCATATTCGGCTTCGATGGAGTGAATCACTTCATTAAGCAAGGGATAGCAAGCGTCTTCGACAATGCCCAAGCCTTTGTAGAAGGTGATAGCAACGCGCACAAACTGGGTGAAATCAGAAATTCGGTAGGGTAAATCCCTCACCCGTAAATGGGTTTCGTGGTTCGCCGAAAAACTTTCGCGGAAGCAGCGATAGGCAGCGCCCTGAATCAATCGAAATAGACCAATTTGCATTTGTAGGCGAGAGGTGCCACGCTTTCTACCGCAGTCGTCCTTAACTTGTTGGGTGAGGATGTCTTGAAGCTGTGTTACCTCTGATGCTATGTCGCTAGCGGGTGTTTGCACAGATGCGGTTGCAGCAACAGCAGAATCCTGATCGCCCGTTGAGGATTCACTTTTTTCAAGAACAGGCGGGCAAAATTCGTCAACGTCGATGAAAGCGTTGCCGTCGCGATCGCCTTCGGTTACGATAACGAAGGAATCCTTATAGCCCGTTGAAGATTCGTTTTCTTCGGGAACGAGTTGGCAAAATTCTTCAAAGTTAATGAAAGCGTCGCCGTCGCGATCAACTTCTTTGATCATCTCTTGCAGTTCCTCGTCTGTCAGCCCAAACTTACTCATGACGTTTTTGAGTTCCTTGGCGCAGATATGACCGGAACCGTCCTCGTCAAATACACTGAAGGCAAGCCTCAGCCGACTTTCGCGATCGCCCTGTTGGGACACCATGAGAGCTTTAAACTCTTCAAAGTCAATGGCACCGGAACCATCTACGTCCACATCTTTAATCATGTCGTGCAGTTGCGCGTCGGTGGGATTTTGACCCAGCGATCGCATAACAGCCCCCAACTCTTCGGCTGAAATTTCGCCACTGCCATCTTCATCGAAAACTCTGAAAGCTTGCCAAAGTCTTTCTACCTCGGCTTCGTTCATTGTTTTTGGGTTTTGTCTGTTCATTTTTGTCAATTTTAAAGCAAGTTCTCAAACTTCATTCCAGTTTCCCTCTACAGAACTATAAAACGGGTCATCCGTCAAGTTGACTCAGAAAAGTCTGTGTTATCCGAATTTAGGGAAGAAAACAAATGATGCCAATCGGGAGAACTTGTTTCGGCTTCTTTCACTTCAAAGGTGACATGACAAGCTTGGGATTGTTCTAGCGCCTGAAGGCAAAGTTCAGCAATATCCTCTCGACTGACTTTGCCTCGAATATTATCGCCTTGCTCAAATACCAAACCTTTACCGCCTGGCTCTTCGGTTAAAGCACAGGGACGGATAATCGTATAAGGAATACCACTTTGGCGTACCGCATCTTCTCCTCGTAGCTTCCAGGTGAGAATTCCGCCTAATTGGTCATTCATTCGCACGGCTGGAGGTTCTTCTTCTAAGTTAATTCCGGGACGCCCTGGACGGGTGACGCCAGCAGAACTAATCATAATAAATTGAGGTAAAGTCGCACCATTGTATGCTTTGATTGTTTCCACTTTTAAGGAAAATGTTCCTGGCTCAAAGTTGGGATTCAGTGCGCCGTCATACTCAAACTTACTCAGCATCAGTTGCAGGGCGTAAATATGGCTCGGATCAAAGGGTTCAGCATCCTGGAGAGTTTTGGCACGAAATACCGGAATCAGCGCCTCAAAGGGAACGCAAACATCAATCCAGGTATCTTTTTCAGTATCAAATGAATAGCAATAAGAAATCCCATCCCACCTTGATTCTGTTCGCAGAATAAACTTATAACGTTGTCCATCTCCTTTGACTCGCAGTTCCATCCCCTCATATCCGGCTAAATTTAAGGGTGGATCAAAATTGCGAGTGCGAACGGAAACAAAACCACCAGAGTTTGCTGTAGATACAGTTCCGCTGAATAATGCCGCATTATCAATCAGCCGAATTGAGCTTGCACTCACACCGCCCATCACTACATCATCCACAGCCCCCCAGGTTTCTTTTACGTCATCTGAGGGATTTTTGAAATCAAAAATGAGTTGTTTTCCGGGTTCTAAATGGTTAGCGGCGACTTGGACTAAATTCTTAATCCCTTGATACTCTACAATTTCGGGACTATCGACAACTTCTGGCATATAAAATTTGATGCCTTGATAATATTTTTCCCGGTTTGGTGTATCTCCTTCTACAGGTTGCACCCGAACACCTGTGCAGCATAAGACGGCGGAGATACCCTCCATCATGGCAGGGGTTAAGGTTTCTGGGATAGTGATATCGGCTTCAAACAGTTCCACCTCATCTGGGAGCATTTCCCGCCCTCGCTGAGTATCTCTGACTAAAGCGCGTACCGGATAATTTCGTTCTATCAGACGCCGCACGACTCGCTTCCCGACGCCACCCGTTGCACCGGCTACTAGTATCTTGCCCAATCGTTTTTCTCCACTCTGACTTGGTTGGTGATGTTTTGTGTTACCTGAAAATAAGCGTTTTAAACAGCTAATAAAAGGGATAACCTCAAAGTAAGCTAATGTTTTGACAAATCTACCAGCATCCCATTGGGAGCGATTGTTCTGGGTCATTATCCCCTCCTATACTATTATTTTTTTCAGTGTACCGAATTTGGCAACGGGGATGAATCCGCGATCGCTATAGCGGATCTTCTTGTGGTGCAACCTAGATTAGGTTTAGGGGGATACCAATATCATTGTCGGGGCGGGTTTAGGAATTCAATGTGGCTGATTACCGATCGCTGACTAACAAAACTCGCCCATTGAATCGGGCGCACGCTATATTGAATCGGGCGCACGCCATGCGCCCCTACGATTCAATCACTGGCGGTAATAGCTCAGAAACTGTAATCGTACAACTGGGAAATTGCAACGGCGAAATTATCGCATCTTCTGCCAGAATTACTTCACTTTGATAACCTTTCACGTATTTGCCGGTAGTTTAGTATAAAATGCTCGAATCTGGACTTGTGCGCCCTAAGCTGCATCCAGAATAATGTTTAAGCTGAAGAGGTTTAGCTGTGAGTTCTAAGAATTTACCGGAAACCACCGCCTACGTTCGGATTACCCAGCACTCTTGGCAACAGGGCAAAATTGAAGGAGATGTTCAAGCGGCAGCTTATAAGTGGCAGTTTCAATGGCGTTTTCGCCAAGGTCAGTTGGTCGTCAGACCTGCTTTGGGACGCGCTTTAATCCAAGAACCACTGGGTCGATTCTTAGAGCGTTGCGATTACCAGTTGGAACCGGGAGGAGATTATGCGTTTACCATTAGGGCGGAATTATAAGAGTGTTGAGGGTTAATCCTTCACAGCTTTCGAGGAAACATGGTTTGTAGGGGCGGGTTTAGGGACTTTGGTGTCGCTATTGATGATAACGTTTGTTCAAAACCTGCCCTGACCTAATTTTTAGGTCTGAGTTTGTAAGTAGCGCTCAATGAGCAAGATAGCGACAATATCATCAATTGGTCGAGGCGGCTGGCGCATCCCTTGGGGAATCAGGCGTTGGAGTCCCTTGGGGGGATACATTTGCCAGTAGCGATCGCGGGCTTCTAATGTACTATAGCGTTCATCGACTAAGACAATGGGAACCTTGGCAGAAATGACTTCACGAATTTTACCTTGCCATTGCTTAGAGGTGGTTTGGTTCCCCATGACAATGGTTTCAATGGGAAACTGCTGACATAACTTTTTTAGGGTTGCAATCGCCTGCTCAGATGGTATCACTTGATGATAGGAAATCTCTTGATCTTTCCCTTTCACCGCTAAACCACATTTATCCCGCCCCGGATCAAACCCTAATATCATAGTTCAAAATATGTATATTCTATTATTTTAACTGTTAGTAATTCCTACGATATTGGAGAACAAACTGGAAACTTGGTTCATAACCTGAGCTATTTCCTGCTGCATATAAGGTTCAGCGTCTTGGCTCTCCCGTACTTATAGTGATAATAAAAACTTATCAGTAAAGTTAAAGTCTTATTATTGGTCTGCTCCCAACATCGGTAGAGATTCTTCATTCCGCTTCGCTCCATTCAGAATGACATACATAATTGGGGTCTGGTATTTTCATGAATATGACGAATGACGAATGACGAATGACCAATGACCAATGACCAATTACATCGAATTTCGATATTTTTCCAACAATTCGGGAATGTAATCATACCCATCTACCCCAATTAAGGGAATAATTTTTGACCGCTGCTGCTGCAACAGGTCTTGGAACACTTCTACTCCCAATTGTCCTTGTAAAATAGTGAGTAATCCCACTGCTTTGCGCCAGTCTTCTGTGCCAATCTGCTCCAACAAATATCCGCCTAAGCTTCCTGTGTAAATCGTTTTATTCCAATTTTGTAACTGATAGTATGCTTGCGCCAGATACGCTAAATTGAGTCCTTGTAAATACAAATCCCCAGAAAATTGTGCGGCTTGCCAACCTTGTTCTAAATAGGTAATCGCCTCTTGTGGTTGTTGCATAACCCCATAAGCAATCCCCAAACTACATAAACAAAGGGCTTGACTTTGGCGATCGCCTAATCGTTCTAATAATTGCCGCCCTTGTTGTAGGTAAGTAATGGCGCTTTCGTACACATCTGGATCAAGGGCTTGCTGTTGGGCTTGAAAGACCTCACTATAGCCCAAATTCGCTAAGGCATTGGCTTCGCCTAACTTATCCCCCGCCTGCCGTGCTAAAATTAATCCCCGTTGGCTATAATTAATCGCCTCAGGATAATTTTTCTGTGCCACACAGATGCGGCTTAAGTGATTATAATTAGCAATCTCACAAGGGCGATCGTTAGCTGAACGAGCAATCTCTAAGGCTCGCTCATGGAATTGCGTTGCTCGATCATATCGACCTTGCGCCCGTTGGGAATAGCCCAATAACGTAAGAATTCGGGCTTTCTCTTGGGTTCCCTCGACGCGCCGCAAGGGTTCATTCAGGTAATCCATTGCATTCCGCAGATAATTACCACTCAAGGAGGCAAAAACACCGCCATAAAGCGGAAAATACTCCCGTTGGGCAAAAGTGCGGAGAATTTGCAGTGTCACCTGAAAACAGCTATCTATCAAGCGTTCTCGTTGGGGAACCGTTGCTTGATTTAAGGCAAGGGCAATTTGTGACCAGATTACTGCAAATACGATAAAGGTGGAAATCGAGAGTCTAGCCCCCATTTTGGAGTTATAGACTCGTTGATCAAACCAACTAACTAACCGACGCTGTAACCATTGGAGAACAACTGTTATTTCTACCCAAGCATCCAGTTCTAACGTTGGCTGTTGACGAATCCATTCATCGAGGGGTCGATTATGGGCTAGGGCTTGGAACAAAGACTGGGGTAGAGGACGATTCACCTTTTTTGCCCAGAGTCCCCAAGGTCCGCGCTGTTGAGAGAGTTCTTCAAAACCCAAGGAACCCTGACTTTGCTCATAAATCCAGCTTACTAAATCGTTTTCCAAATTTCCCCAAGCGGCTAACCCGCCGGTAATTCCTTTGGCTAGCTGTTCAAGTTCCGTGGCGCGATCGCTGTCGGAACTAGCTGTTGCTTCCTGCTGAAGGGTTTTGGCTAATTGAGCCAATTGAGATAGATTCAGGACAGGTTCCCGATTCGGATCGATCGCACGCACAAAAGCGGTCAAACGTTCGCTCTGATCAGCTTGGGTAATCCCTTGGGTGGCGGTTGCGATCGCAACAGACACCTGATTCTCCTGCTGTACCCGTTCCCATTCGCTGCTAATCATATTCAGCGCCCTCTGCGCCCGTATCGCTTTAGCCTGTTTGAGTTCACTCGCCGGATTATCGATTTCCTCCTGAGTGCTGCTGTGACGTTCATCCAGACAGCGTTCAAACATTTCCCCGGTTCCACTACTGACACCTGACGCCAGCTTTTGGTAAACCTGTCGCTTGGATCGGATTTTTCCTTTCAGCGTCGCGGCGACAATTTCATCAATCAGTTGAAAACAGCGATCGCGTAATGATAAAGAGTCTGTCATCGTGTTTTGTTCTCAAAACTTACGTTAATATCCTAAACTTGGGCTAACCTACTTTTGTTAATATACACCCCTAACATCAAAGCGTTGTGTAGAAGCTAGAATTGAGCCACAGCTCACCTCACACGCCTTTTAACCACAGAGACAACCATGGATACCCTGTCCCTCCCCTATCCCGACGACTTACTCATTACCGAATAATTGGGTCTAAAGCCTCGTTCTTCTAGGACGACTTTGTGTTAAAATTAACACCAGAGGAAAGGGTGTTTAACCTCTATAAAAACCCAGGGTCCGAGAGGCATCGCACCTTGAAAACTAGGCTTAGAGGGTTCTGTACAGGAATGCTTGTACAGGTAAAAAGTCTAAGCACCAAGTACCAGAAAACACATTTTTTCTTGTTTTCAATAGTACGGTAGGGCATATCGTAACTAGCTTCTGCAATGGAGCAAAACGCTTCTCTTAGAGATGCTCCTCTGGTATGAAATAGGACCCCTGTTTCATAGTAAGAGCGCTCGATGAAAGAAGAATCCTCATGCCTTTAGGCTGAGGAGTGTCAAATCTGGTAAATCACCCCAAGCCTTAGAAGCTGAACTAATCTTCTTGCTCGCCGTTAAACTGTTCGAGTTACGTCGGCTATCTCTAGGCAAAGCTGCTGACTTTTGCAACATGAACAAACTGCAATTTATGTACGAACTTGGACGATTGCAAGTCCCGGTAATCAACCTAGACGATGACCAAATTGCCGACGAATTACGGGATGACTAACGCCGCAATCATCGCTGATAGCAGTCCGCTTATTTCTCTATTTGTTATGCTAAAGTATAATTAAGGAATAGATTGAATATCTAAATTACAAGAGAGTGAGGTTCAGTTGAATTTGTTAATCCATCAGAAAATATTAGCCAGAAAAATCTAAAACATATCAGCAAGCATTTGCCAGATTTCCAAGTTCATGAACCCTCTATAACTCTTGATGATGTTCTCCAACTTGGTCAGCAAATTGCGAGTCGTCCAGAAAACTTAATTGGCAATCCGGGAGACAGACAAATTTTTGAGCAATATGTAAATTTAGGAGGACAGCAAATTAGAGTTCGAGTTGTTCTCAATTCTTTAGGTCGGTTACGTTCTGTACATATTAGGGATAGGTAAAAACGATGAAAATTGAATGGAAACTCGATGAAGAAGGCGGCATCGATCCCATAGATCCAGTGGGCGATATTTCGATTAGCGATGGCGAGAGAACAATTCAAGAAGAAGCGACTTATTTAGATTCTTGGTTTGATGCCTTGATCGCAGTAGGTAAAGCAATGAAATTAGGAAATAATTTGGCTGTTGAGATAGCAGAAGAACCCTATAGTTTGAAGCTTAAATTAGTGTCGTCAGGAGCTGAAATTTCATATAAAAATAAAACAATTTTAGTAAATAAAGTCGATGAATTTATTGAGATTATCCGGCAATCAGCAACATGTTTTGTCTTGAAATTAAACAACAGGGAAGAAGGTGAAATCTGCTATAAGTGCATTAACGTGGACCAGCTTCAATCGCAGAATTAGCAATGTTGACCATCATTGCTTCAGCTCGATTAACATCTGTACCCATCCCTTTTAAGGCAATTCGGTAATGGGTATTTTGCCACACCCATTCAATCACTGATGGTGTACAAATACTCTGGCATCGACTTGGTGTAAAGTATCCCCAGATATCGTTGGTGAGGGAAATTTTTTTAATGAATCCATCTTCGGGAGAATAGCTATGATTCACTGGCGTGGCGCTAAAGGCTCCCACGGTACAATCAGCCATTCCATTGCAGTTTTGCTTCAAGCTTAAGGCAATACTATAGGTATTGGGTGACCTAAAGCTATTTACATAAATCCGCTGTTTAAACGCCGGCATTTGGCTGGGTAATAAAATTAAGGTATCGGTTTGTTGCTGGAGTTGCGGTAAGACGGGGGTGAATATATTAGCTACGGGAGGTTGTTCTGGCGGTGTGTTGGGATTAGCGCGATCGCGATTGATTAATGTTCGCGCCATCTCACGGGGAATCCCATAGCTAGCCAGGGTGCTAGGAGTAAATGGAGTTTGGGTTGACGCGATCGCAAGCCATTGATTATTTTGATTGATCACAACCGTTTCCCCAGCAATATTGTCCCAAAACCACTGCGCGATCGCATAATTCTCAACAACTGTAATTTGAGTAACTTCTGGAGACAACCGAAACCCATTACCCCTTTCCCATAAGTCCAAGAGTACGACTTTCCGAATCACTCCCGTATCATCCGCTACAGCAGGAGTCGGATTAGTAACCATTGTCAGCAAAGGATAACTCGCCAATAGAATCAGGCTGGCGATGTACCCAAGTCCAAAACTAACCTTCATAATTCCCTGTCATAAAAAGGTTTGTAGTTGCGCTTTAGCGCCGGACACACTCACCCATCGATTAATATAGTGGTGTGACACAGCTAAAATGGTGGCATAGATTTGACGGTTAAATCGGGCGCAAGCCTTGCGCCCCTACAGTTCCTTAATACAAGGTTAATCCATTAAATTAGGTATGCCACGCCAATAGAACTATTCCTATCATAACTCCTATAGCATACAACCATGGAACTAATTTTAACACTAATTACCGAAGGACTCTCTCTACTTCTCGAACCCGTTAGTCGTCGGGTAGGAAAGCGTCTTATTGGTCAAGAAATCATAGAAAGCCGGAAACTCAATGAAACTGCCTTACAGCCAATTCTCCAAAAAGCAGCCGAGACGGTATCAGATAATACCTATTTTTCGGAAGGATATTTAAAAGATTTACTGGATCAATATTCTGATAGCATATTTGGAGTATTTGCATTATTGTCTACAACCTTAGAGGAAGATAAAAGACAAGATCCGAATTATGTACCTTGTTCTGTTTATGATCTTCGAGAAAATGATGACTATTATTTTTTCGGTGGTATCCGCTGGGTATTAATTGCCCGTTTTCAGCCAGTACCAGATGATAAAGTGCAAGCCGAAATGGATCGATGTGGCTTCTCGCCTGAACAACAAGACTTTATTTGGCGGTGGATACGACGAGAAATCAATCTTGTAGCAGATACCCCAGAATACGAGATTTTCTAAATTCTCACGGTATCTGGTGAGGGAGCTAACTTACGCTAAAGTTTGGGCTAAAAGCTAAAACCCGTGAAAATGGGTTCAAAGGGTTGAATGTAGTAAGCTTTAGCTTACTTGAGCTTTTAGCCTTGGGTTTGAACCCAAGGCGGTTTAACGCGAGTGGGTTGCTTCATTCATAACGGATGGGTGAAGCGTTAGGGAAGCGATCGCGAACAACAAGCCAGAAGCGATCGCACTCAAAACAGATATAGTATGTTAGGGCTGTACACTTAAAACTATTTTTAACTTAAAAGCATGGAAAAAGGTATAGTTTTTAGTATCTGGCTGGGATTAATGGGTTGGGTGGCTCAACCGACTTTGGCGTTACCTCCCCCAGATGACCTACCCGAAGAGGTGTTGAGAACCGAGATTATCACGGAGGCGCGATCGCCTATCGATGGGGAACTGCTTACAGCCGCAGAATACGCCCAACTTAAAGCTGAATTAGCCCAGCGAGAAACCCCCCCGGAACTCGATCCGGAGATCCAGCACAATGTTTTTCTGCTGCAACTGCTTGAGCTGTGGCGGACAGTCACACCGTTTTAGCCGAAGCCAAAAACGCCGGAAGCCTTACCCTGTCCTCAAGGATAGCCCTCGATCGGTGACCAAACCGAGAAAACATAACTCTTGCTTATACCCCAACTTGCCCCAAATGTGTAGAAAAAATCAAAAAAGTATATAAATATTAAAATTATTTAACACCCACTTTTCATTCACTGAAGTAGATAGCTTGATGTTTCCCATGATTGCTCCTGAACAGATTGACCGAATTGTCTGGAATCAACATCACGACCCCTTTGAAATACTGGGTCCACACCAATTAGAACAGGATGGAAAGACCATCTGGACAGTGCGGGTGTATTTCCCTAATGCTGACGCGGTGTGGGTTGTGCTTCCAGAACAACGCCAAGACTATCCGATGCAATCAGTGCATCATCCCCACTTTTTTGAATGTCAAATCGATATCGAAGAACTGGCAAACTACCAGTTACGCCTCAAAGAAGGCGAACACGAGCGAGTTATCTACGATCCCTACGCCTTCCGTTCGCCGCGCTTAACCGAATTTGATCGGCATCTATTTGCCGAAGGGAATCATCATCGCATCTACGAGAAACTCGGAGCCCATCCCACGGAAATAGATGGGGTTCAGGGTGTCTACTTTGCCGTTTGGGCTCCGAATGCTCGCAACGCTTCGGTTTTAGGCGATTTTAACCACTGGGATGGGCGCAAGCACCAAATGCGGAAGGGTGACACGGGCATTTGGGAACTATTCATCCCAGAAGTGGGATTGGGAGACCCTTACAAGTATGAAATCAAAAACTATGATGGGCATATTTACGAAAAATCTGACCCCTATGGTTTCCACCAAGAAATCCGCCCCAAAACCGCCTCGATTGTTGCCGATCTTGATGCCTATACCTGGAATGATCAAGACTGGATGGAGCAGCGCCGCCATACCGATACGCTGACTCAGCCAATTTCTATCTATGAAATGCATTTAGGCTCGTGGCTGCATGGTTCTTCAGCCGAACCCGCCATTGGAGCGGATGGGAAGCCTGAACCCGTGGTTCTGGTGTCTGAGCTTAAACCCGGAGCGCGATTTCTCACCTATCGGGAATTGGCGGATCGCTTAATTCCTTATGTTAAAGACCTGGGATTTACGCATATTGAGCTACTCCCCGTCGCCGAGCATCCCTTTGACGGCTCTTGGGGTTATCAGGTTACAGGATACTTTGCCTGCACCTCTCGCTATGGGACACCCGAGGATTTCATGTACTTCGTGGATCAGTGTCACCAGAATGGGATTGGGGTGATTGTGGACTGGGTACCGGGTCATTTCCCCAAAGATGGTCACGGTTTAGCCTTCTTTGATGGTACTCACCTGTATGAACATGCTGACCCCCGTAAGGGTGAACATAAAGAGTGGGGAACCTTAGTTTTCAACTATAACCGCAACGAAGTCCGTAACTTCTTGGTGTCCAACGCCTTATTCTGGTTTGACAAATACCACATTGATGGGATTCGCGTGGATGCTGTCGCCTCGATGCTTTACCTGGACTATTGCCGAAAACCAGGAGAATGGGTAACCAACCAGTATGGGGGGAGAGAGCATATTGAAGCCGCCGATTTCCTGCGACAGGTGAATCATGTCATCTTTAGCTATTTTCCCGGTATCCTCTCCATTGCTGAAGAGTCAACGGATTGGCCCATGGTGTCTTGGCCCACGTATGTTGGCGGATTAGGTTTTAATTTGAAGTGGAACATGGGTTGGATGCACGACATGCTGGATTATTTCCACATGGACCCCTGGTTCCGCCAGTTCCACCAGAATAATATTACCTTCAGTATGTGGTATCACCATGCTGAAAACTACATGCTGGCGCTGTCTCACGATGAGATTGTTCATGGTAAGAGCAACATGCTGGGCAAAATGCCTGGGGATGAGTGGCAAAAGTTTGCCAATGTCCGTTGCTTATTTACCTATATGTTCACTCATCCCGGCAAGAAAACCCTGTTTATGAGCATGGAGTTTGGTCAGTGGAGTGAGTGGAATGTCTGGGGCGATTTAGAATGGCATTTACTGCAATACGAACCCCATCAGCAATTGAAGCTGTTTATGGCTGATCTGAATCAAGTCTATCGACGAGAATCTGCTCTATACACCCAAGATTATGCCGAAGCGGGGTTTGAATGGATTGATTGTAGTGACAACCGCCATAGCGTGGTGGCATTTATCCGCCGTGCTAAGGATTCTGAAGAGTTTATTGTCACGGTTTGCAATTTCACACCCCAGCCCCATAGCCATTATCGGATCGGGGTGCCAGAAATGGGCTTCTACACAGAACTGTTTAACAGTGATGCTCGCGAGTATGGTGGGAGTAATATGGGGAATTTAGGCGGTAAGTGGACGGATGAATGGTGGTTCCACAATCAACCCTATTCTCTGGATTTGTGCTTACCTCCCCTGGGTGTGTTGATTCTCAAGCTCAACCGGGAGAAGACAGCCGCCGCCCTAGAATTGCCTCAGTGATAATCTGATTGATCTGACAGGTGGAGCAAGGATTTTAAGAACTTCCTTTACTCCAGCCTGTTAGTTCATGGCTAAATTTTCGGTTGCTTAAACTAAGCTACTCAAGATTTTCTACCGCGCTGCACTAGAGTAGGACTTACGCACTGTACAAATATCCCGTCGTGTGAATAACGAAAATACGTCGTTTTCTCAATGCCTGATAAACCTCAAGAAAAGCTTTTTTGGGCTATGCATAGTTGCGCTTTTGTGTCAATGCGTAAGTCCTATAGAGGATTAAATTTTTGAGTCAGTCTTTTTTCTGCTTTTTTGAATGTTCTCGTTTCAGTAGCGCTCCAAATCCTAGAGCTGTAGCTGATCCTAGTATTGTGAGCGGTTCAGGAACGGGGGTGGCTCTCAGGCGAAGAATACTGCTTCGACTAGCCAAGTATAAGTTGCCGTCTGCATCTTCACCAAAAGACCTAACTCTTGCTACACCGGAAGGAGTAGTTGGATCCTTTAAATCTTCAGTCCAATCGCGAAACTCAAAATTGTTGTTGGTATCAAGAGACCAAAGACGTGAATTACCAAAGTCAGCGAAGAAGTACAAACCCTGAAGTTGTGTTATCGGACCCCGATAGACATAACCACCAATGACAGAACGACCCTCATTAGCACCATCTCCATGCTCGTAATCGTAGATTGGATCAACCATATCTGGTGTCTTGGGTCCTCCTGTGAAATTAGGGGTTGGGATAAAACCTTCGCGTACTGCCCACCCATAGTTCTCTCCACCGCTGCTAGAGGCCGGCTGAAAGTTAATTTCTTCTCGTGTACTTTCCCCCACATCGCCAATATAGAAATCTCCTGTCTCTCTATCAAAACTACTTCGCCAAGGTTGGCGTAGACCATAAGCCCAAACTTCATCAGCCCCTTCATCTGAATCAACGAATGGGTTGTCCTGGGGAATAGCATAATTGCGATTTGGATCAGATTGGAAGTCATCACTATCTACATCAAGTCGCAATATACTACCTGGTAATGTATTGGGATTTTGCCCGTTGGCTCTTCTAACTGCATCACCATGACCAATATAGAGTTTGTCATCCGGTCCGAAACCTATCCAACCGATGGGATGTAATCCAGAAGCATCAGGAATACTCAGCACTATTTCTTCGCTGTTTGGCTCTGCTGTATTTAGATCCTGAGAAGCTGTATAACGTATAACTTGACTCGTTGTTGAACCCTCAACTTCTTGGGTTGTCAAGCCCACATAAAAGAAGCCATTCTTGGCAAAATCGGGATGAAATGCCATACTACGTAGAGAACTAGTCGATGAACTAAGGTCTAGAAATGGCTCTGGATTAATTATCCCTGTGTTGCGATCTATTACTTTGATTTTGCCATTGAGTTCCACGACGAATAACTGATCCCTTTCTCCAGGAGCATGGGTGATATAGAGAGGATTAGTTAATCCCGAAGCGACTTCCTCAAGAATAAACTGTGCGGCTAGAGTTGATTGAGTTCCAATGCCCATGCCAGCAAGCCAACTTACGGTAGCTATTCCAGAGACAAAAAAACCTCGGATATTTTTCCTTGATACAATCATAGAAATAGCCTTTTTCTGTTCAATAATTTGTGAACTTTACCACAATTTGGGCTGAACCGAACAAGGTTAGGCGCAGATCTTCAACTTTCGTAATGTTTCCATACTATATTGACTTGTATCAAAGTCATATAGCTTATAGCTAGCCTAAACAAGTTGTGTAATAGGTTGTGAATCAGGATGTGGCTCAAAGAAAGGTTTAACCCGTAGGACTTCGATATTACACAAACAAGTGAGACCCGCCCTTAATAGAAGTCTCCAGAAATTAGATTTCAACCTAGACGGCATAAGCATTTGAAATTCTTGTTCGGAGATGTCTAATCTAGACAGATAGACGGCGTGAAGTTAGGCTGAATACTCGTTGAAATTACTTAGTGGTCGTTGAGATGCTGATAGCTATAGAAGGCGTAGGTATCAAATAAGGCTGCCACAAAGCTACAGGTCAAGCTAATCACGACCAAACCCTCTACAGCACAGCCGCTGCCGAAAATCGCCAGAAACTGCAGCAAATCGTTTGCACCTGTTTGACCGAGAGTTCCCAAGCCAGGAACCCAGCTCAGGGTACACAGAAAGGCGAAAAATGCCAAGAAGAGGACAACGGGAGCAACAAAGCTGAGCAGGGTGGTTAAAGCAAGGGAACGAATCAGTGTAGGTAGAGTAGTCATAAAATAGTTAGCTCGTTATGGCAACTGAGTGAACAGAAAGTTAGCGTCGCCGTTAATCGGCGCTCTCTATATCACAATAGGCGCGATCGCCACGAATAACGAAAATTGTCAGAAATCTTAAATCTTCATTAAGAATCTTGGTAAAACTCCGTAAATTTTACCAAGCAGGCGACAATAAATTACAATATATCGCCCTTTCGGGTGAAGTCAATCGACTTCAATGTTAAGTACATCGGCGGGTATCTGGTTGATCAGATAACCACGGGATGGTTTTTGTTGATCAAGCGAGCGACAAGGGGGAGGAGAGGGGAGACGGAACCAGAGGTGATCAAACTCGTTCCAGAGACGTTGCAACTGTAGATTAATCGCACTGTCGGCTAAAATCCCCATGACTACCTGATTGATACCCAGTAAGTCGGGTAAATCACCCCGCACATAAATTTTGCCACTCATTACAGCCGCATCCAATGTCACAGAACCAGTAATGATATCTCTGAGGGTTTCAGCATCACTGCAAAAATGAACGGGTTGGGGCTCCGCTAGGGATTCGATGTGAACCTGTAACTGCTCATTTTCTTGAGCCCACAGTCGCAACTGAGTTCCATCTAGCTCAATCACAGCCGTTTTGCCAGAAACAGTCTGAACCAACCTGCGCCAAGTCGAACCTCCTTGGCTACGAAGGATGTCCACTAAGCGATATAACCATTGAGCCAACTGTTCATTAGGTTGGCTGGATGTATAAACCATAGAAAGTTTTGAGTTTTGAGTTTTGATTGGGGATTAGTTATCAATGGATAATTGATAATTGATAATTGATAATTGATTAATTGGGTCTAAGACCTCTTCGTTAAGGGGCGCAAACCTTGCACCCCTACAATTTCTGCACTAATCCATCAACCTAGCTGTGTCTCACCACATTACGAATAAGTCGGAATCGGCGGTAAATCCGGTGCTTCCTCAAGGTTGCTCATATTATCCGCATCAACCTCACCTGTCGTTAGGAAGCGGAAGGTTTCCTGATATAAACTCTTCCAGAAACGATTCGTCATCCCCTGACTGACTTCTGTCGGGTCTACCATAGGATGAGGTACAAGGTCACTCGCAGGATAGAGATAGTAGCAGTGTCCCTTGCCTTTCCCTCCCAACTGTTCAAAGAATCTCTGGTTGGTTTTAAGATCAGCCGCGTCTTCGTTCTCCGTTAATACCAAAAACGTGGGAATTTTCTTTAATATTTCTCGATTTTTATCACTACGAACAAAGGCACCAAAACGGTTAGCAGCCGTTAAACATCCTACAGGAAAACTAATATTGTGTTCCCAAGAAAATTCTCTCAAGTCCAAGGGACCTGTGAGGTTAATGTAACGCTCATTAATTTCATTAGACACTTCCAAAAGTGGAGCATAAGCCACCACCTTTTTAATCCGGTCAGGTCGAGACGCCGCCAGCCCTAGGGCAACTGCACCACCAACAGAGAGTCCCACCGTATAAATCGGTCCTGGCATCGCATCCAGTTCTGCCAGACGTTCCTGTGCATCTGTCAAATACTTCAGATGGGACGACGTGAAATAGCGATCAAAATCGGGGTCATTGGGTCGCTCAATTGCCAATGCCATATCTAATAGCTGAGGTGCCATTTTTATGATCCGACCAATCAGCGCCATCTTCTGAAACGTTGTCAATCGCTGAAATTGCCCTTGGGATTTATAATCACGATTAGACAAGAAAAGGTCTAAAACGGCATCTTTTCGGGTTTCTTGACGCAGGGGGTCACGAAATTCGGGCTTGAGGTCAACTTGGGGCCAATAACTATCAGGTGGTACAAACCCATGACCAGCCAAGGGAATTTGATAGATATTGAACCCGTTGCGAAAGAGGTAATCACCCACAAGAAACATTTGCATCGGTTTAGCTGAGAAGCCATGAAAGATCATGACTGTTCCGCGAATTGATTCTCCCGGTTCATGCATCTGATAAAAGGGAGCGACTCCTTCGCGTTTGTCTGGGTGGCATATCCAGGAAATGTAGTAGTTTTCAATCGCTTTTTTTGTTTGAGAGATTTGATCAGCCGTTGGATTAATCATGGTGTTTGAGTTTGTTGTCATAGCTTAGAGATTTTGATCTTTCACGACCTTCGAGGGCATGGTGCGTGACTGTGTAGGGGCGGGTTTCACTATTATCGTTTTGTACCTCACAAAAGATGTGACTCGCGCCCGCCCAGACTGAGTTTTGAATTCACCAGAGAATTGTTTGATCGGGTATGGCGATTCTCAATTTTTGGGGAATACATGGATTCATGTCACCCAGAGGGAAGCTACTGGAGCGTCTATATCCCTTCGTCTTTATCTAATAGAGATTTAAATTTTGCCAGATTTGAAGGTCGGTAATCCAAGACTTTTTGCCAACGTTGTTTAACACTCTCATGCAGATCATTAAACTCATCACTAACTTCGCGAATCTTGCGTCCAGTTTTGAACGTTAACCGACCAATAAGAGTCTGCGGTTCAGCGCTAAAGTTAATAGTTGGGTCAGGATGAATGCCATATTCGATAACCGTGGGATCAAGTTCCAGCCCAAGACGCTGTTGCTGGCGCAATTGCTCAATGGAGTCCATCATCCACTGCAATGCTCCATCGGAGAAACCACTCTGTTCCAGAGTCCCACCGCCAACCGCTCCATGACCACCCGGAAACCACACTTGACGCAGGAATTGATCAACAGGCTCACCTTTATATTCGTTCCTGCGGCTTATCTCCATGGGTGTAACGTCGAAAACCTGACGCTGCTCATCAATGGCAACAGCGTGTAGCGCATTCTTAATAATAGGACTCAACGAAGTATCGTGGAATGCGTATTTTTGGTTAATCTGTTGGTCTAAGGAGAAAAAAGTCAATAAATTAGGGATTCCTAGGGAACCGACTGTGTCCCAGCAGCCAAGAAGCGTAATCGGAACTTGCTCTGCTTTATTTTCCTGGCGGAACTGTTCCATTTTATAGGCATCGGGTTTATCTTCACTTTTACGGGAACGATATCTCTGGTAAGCTTCAGGAGCTTTGCGGATCTTGTCACGCGGTAATAGTCCTGAGTTAAAGATCATTCCAGCTAAGCTACGAACCGTATAAGCGCCGCGACTGAAACCGAACAAATATATTTCGTCTCCGGGTTCGTAGTTTAAGCAAAGAAAGCGATAGCAGTCTTCTATATTTTGATCAATTCCTTTGCCAAAAGCTCCACCAAAAATCTTGGCAATTGGGTTCTCTGTACCAATTCCCTCATCGTAAAAGACGAGCTGGGGAATATTTAAAGAGCAAGTGGCTTTAACCCCCTGGGCAATCTTAACCACATTAGTGGGACAAGGACTTATTAACTGTTGCCAGGTTCCGTCACAACAAATAACCAGACGCTTCATTGATTGTTTTTACTCCTAAAAAAATGAATTTTCATAAACGGTAGATTCTCTCTTGGCTATATTTACTGATTTAAGGATCTAAAATGAACCAAGTTAGTGCGACTGAAGCAATCAGTAAGCCGAATAACACTAAATTTCCCAGTAATGATGGGGGTTGGCGAATGTGTTTTTGTTTGACAGCTAAAGACACTCCCCCTTGATTATCTGCAAGTAGATCATCACTGATATAAAAGCTGATATCACTGCCAAATTTTAGTGTAAATGAAGTGTTTTTGGCTTTAGATAGGGCGAGTTCTGATGTTGCATATACACCTGTCGTGGGTACGCTAATTATAAATTCACTGGATTTTATGTAGTATTCATTAAGCCATCCGGTTGTACAATTCTCGCCATTTTTATCACATTCATAGACAAAATTCCAACGACTCCAGGCATCATACATCCCGCCTTGAGATTGACCAATAAACTGAACCTCATAGGTGCCAGGTTTTAAATAGTTAATGACGGGGTTGTCATTATTGTTAACTCGCGCATCAATATTAATAATTGTTACATCACGAGAACGAGTCAAAAGTGATTGCCCGGATTGAGATTGACTGGTCATAGTTCACCCTCTATAAATTCTGCAAATAATGGCTCAAAAAGACAGTTCAGCTTAATGAATCGCTAACACTCAAGTTTCTATAATGTCTGATGAGTTCCCCCTAAGCCAACATTCGTTTGTGTTTCTTAATGAAACCAGTTCAGGACTTAGGCAGTTACACCATTTATAGTGGCAATGGTGGGTTACGCTAGGCTAACACACCCTACATATACAGCCTTTGCGATTAAGGTCTAAATGCTGAACGGCTGATTTTTCCCTAGTGAAAGAAGGCAGAAATAACTAAACAACTAACATCTCCCCCAGCTCCCTAATCTCCCCTGAGTCAGGGGAGGGCAGGGATAGAGTTATCATGTTCCGTGGGCAAATGCGATGTAAGCACTACCCGCATAAGGGCGCCCTTGAGCATCTGCATTATGCGCCCCAGTAATCACGACTCCTTCACTCAGGGCAACGGCATAACCAAAACAGTCTTTTGGTTGCACCTCAGGGGAGTATAACTTCTGTTTTTGTTGCCATACTCCGTTTTCTAACTGGAAAATATAGACGCTTCCTGCATCGGAAGTCCCGACGACAGCAATTTGTCCCTGAATGGCGACGGAACATCCAAAGCCATCGCGACGCTGTAAGTCAGTAGGTTGCAGCTTCTGTTTTTGTTGCCACACCCCGTTTTCGCGTTGGAAAATGTAGGCAGCGCCAGTATCGGGATAGCTTTGGGCATCGACACCATAAGCACCCACAATAGCGACTTCGCCACTAATCGCGATCGCGTTGCCGAAGTTATCGCCATACTGTAAGTCACTCGGTTGCAGCTTCTGTTTTTGTTGCCATACCCCCTTTTCTAACTGAAAAATATAGGCACTCCCCGCATATTGATGGCTATCCGCCTGAGCAAGACGCGCCCCAATGATCGCGGTTTCCCCACTGATTGCAACAGCACCACCAAAACCATCACCGCGCTTTAACTCATCAGGTTGCAGCTTCTGTTTTTGTTGCCATACCCCGTTTTCTAACTGAAAAATATAGGTACTCCCTGCATCGGGGCGACTTTCTGCGTCTACCGTATAGGCACCAATGATCGCCATGTTGTCACTAATCGCCACCGCACTCCCGAAGCAGTCATTTCCCTGTAAATCAGCGGGTTGAAGTTTCTGTGTTTCCCTCCACACCCCGTTTTCCTGTTGGAAAATATAAGCGCACCCGGCATTGGGGCGATCGGGCGCATCGGTAAAATAGGCACCGACAATTGCCAGATTTCCATGAATAGCCACCGCATTCCCAAAAATATCTTGACGCCCCAACCCAGGCGGTTGCAGTTTCTGTATTTCTGTCCACAGGCCGTTTGTGTGTTGGAAAATATAGGCACTGCCCACAGCCGGACAACCATTCACTTGAGCCAAACGCGCTCCTATAATCGCTGTCTCGCCACTCATGGCAATAGCACTGCCAAAGATCCCTTTTTCGGGTAAATCTGGGGGTTGTAGCTTTTGTTTGGGCTGCCAGGTTGGGCAGGGTATGACTAAAGGCATCCAGGCTTTGACGGAGGTGAACCCAGAATTATTCAGATTTTCTATCACTGCATCCGGAGAAGCGCCTTTATAGCCGACAATTGACCAAGCCCCTCGAAATTGCAATCCATCAATGAGACGGCTACCGATCGCGCGACAGGCATCTTTGGCAGCTTCGGAGAGATTGACAAAAGCATCATCTTTAAGTGCGATCGCGACAATCTTCCCATCGGGTATCGCTTCAATCTGTTGGGCAAAGGCGTCAGCAACAGACGCATCCGCAAAGAAGTCAAACGAACCACTCGACAGGGGCTTGCCAGTAGCAGGTTCAAACACCACCACATTTAACCCCCGCTGATATCCTCCCGGAATCGGGATCACAGATCCATTGCGGCTAATATGCGTTAAAACGCCGTACTCTCCAGCCGCCGATGTCGCCGAAATCGTCGCCGTGTTCGCGAAAATTGAGGGGAGTGTAAAGGAACGAGAACAGGTGACGCCATGCTCATCCGATAACGCTTCAGTCGCCGTTCCCGGTGTCGCTCCCTTTTGACCAATCATCGCCCAAGAACTGCGAAATTGTAGATAATACACCCAATAGGCACCCAAAGCAGCACAGGCATTTTTAGCCCGCTCATCCAGATAGACAGTCCCCTCATCCTTCAGCGCGATCGCGACAATTCGACCAACAGGCAGACTCTCCATCCATTCAGCAAAGGCGATCGCACAACTGGGATCACCAAAGGTATCAAAGGTGGCGCCACCCAGCTTTTGACCCGTTACTTCATGGATAACCGCCACATTCAGTCCGCGATTGTAGGGTTCAAACCCGAATTCTTCGTCATTTACGGTAATCCGAGCCGAATTTCCTTGGTTACCAGCGGCAGACTGAACAGTGATATGGAGATAGGCTTCGTTATGGTTCATTCTTTCCTTCTTCCTTCACCCGCATCTAAAAAGTTGGTCATTCGTCATTTGTCATTTGTCATTCGTCATTTGTCAAGTCGGGGCGGGTTTATTTACATCTGGGTGTAACCGGAAAGATAGTAGTGAAACCCGCCCCTACACAATTTGCCCCTCCTCCCCCTGCTTCCAGACGCGCCATGTTAATTCTAATTGATAAGTTTTAGTGAAAAAACCCAATGTCTTGGTCATTTAGGGGTGATTAAGGCTGAGTCACCCATGAATCCACCTGCTGATTGAACCTTTATTGTTACTGTTGAAGAAGTCATTTAAATTAATTAGAGTTGATGCAACCGTGATGATAGCTGTAGAAGCGAAGACAGCGCTTACTACGAACTAATGAACATATTCACCATAGGCAAATCCCCTTGCTTGTATTGTTTCACCTTGCAGCATCAGAGTCACGTCCACCGAACCCGTCACTTCTTCAATAAAGGTATATTGGCGACTCTGATTATCGGGTACAATTAACTCACTCGTGGCGTCAAATGCCATGGTTAATGACAATTGATCCTGATCATCCGCCGCTTGTACCTGTAACTGTCGAGGCATACTCACCGTGCGATCGCCAAAGAGTGACGCCATAATTCCGGGTAGACGTAACGGTAAACTGGGAGAGGCAGACCAATCCCAATCAATCTGTAACGTGGAACCCAAAAATACCTTCCGCAAGCGAGTGCCGGCATAGATAAAAATATAGGGTAAGCCACTAATGGAATGGTCTTTATTCGTGCGTTTATCTAACACAAGTGTGAAGGATCTGCCTTTTTCGTCAGTAACATAAGCGACAAACCATTCCCAACCAATATCCTCACCCCAGCGAAACCGACCAAAATTGCGATCGTGATAGCAAAACCAGTCGTGATCAATGGCAAAGGATCGCCCACAAACGGATACGTCTCCCGAAACTTTTAATCCTGGAATTAACCCCCAACCAATAAAACCGCTACCGAATGGCGCATCCTCGGTTACTAATAGGGGCATGGCTTCAGCTTCTCCTTGAAAGTTTAGGGAAAGCTGCGCCCTCTCATCGTGAACTCGAACCGATGAGTTCATACCATTGATTTCTAAATTAATCCCCCTCCCTTGCAGGCGTAAGGGATGACGACATACCATGTCTGGTTGCCAGTCTAAGCTGAACGTTGTGCCAAAGGTTGCCACTGAGGTGTCAGATTCAAGTTCTTTTGGAATTTCGGTGGAGGGCAAATTGATAATAAAGCTGACTTGCATCTGCCCCTGTTCCGGTTTGCCGATGAGGGTAGCATTGACGAGTAGCCGGATTCCCGTTTTTAGATCGAGCAAAATAAAGTGATACCAGTCCTTCCAATCTAAGGGTAAGCCGGGATCTTCCAAGGGAATGCGTAGGGCTTCAACACGGTTAAGGAGGAGTTGTTCGTTGATATTCATCGCGCCAGAGAACCTCCTTCATTGAGAACATCGTCGAAAACGACTGGGGAAACAGGGGTGGGAGTGAGAGGGGGTGGGGCAAGATTTGCGATGGCATTAACCCAAGCTGCCATCTTCGGGGACACCTGAATCAGTCCAAAGAGAATACCCACAAACCAGCGTTGGGCATTCATTCCCAGTTCCGTGACGAAGGCTTTTGTTGCCGCATCGGATACGCAGACAGGGTTGTCCATACCCTTAAGGTTTAAGGGATTCGAGACTAATGTCCAAAGCCATTTTTCGCCAACATGAAGTAACCCACCTTGCCCCATCTGCACACCGACAGAGGAATGATACGCCGCCGCCGCCGATTGACTGATAACCAGCCAACGGGGGGCTTGTGCTGAGGCAAAGGCGAGGACGCCATTTTTGAAGAAACGGGTACGGCTGAGTTGATTGAGTAATTGGCAACCGGATTCAGTGCGGCTATAGGTATCACCCTGTTGTGCCAGCAGGATGAGTAGTTCCACAACCAACCAACGCCCCGGAAGCGCATCGAGTCCGGGTAATCCTGTGGTTAAACTGTAGCTGGCTTGGGCGGCAATTGTATTATCAACAATAGGTATTGATTCGTGAGTTGCGATCGCGCGTAAACTATCCTCTATTCTAGGTGACACCTGGGCAAGTCCCAAAATCAGTCCCGCAAACCACTCTTCGGCGTTTTGAGTGTTGAGTATTGACCCTTCACTTCGCTGATATGGAACCGGGTTTGTCGGGGCGGGTTTAGGGACTTTCTTGTCGCTATTGATAGTAACGTTTGAGCAAAACCCGCCCTTATTCAATTCTGAGTTAACTCCCCCAGCTTCCCCATCTCCGATTTCAATATCGGTTTCGGCTAAATCCCACAACCACTCTTCCCATACCGAAAGCAGATGGCGTTGTCCAATTTGGGCGGCGAGGAGAGTATTCGCCATGGATAGACTACTCGATATCCAAGCCGGAACTTGGGCGGTGGAAAAGGCATAAACCCCATTTTTAAAGAATTGGGTGTGACTCAGTTGGTTGAGTAACTCATTACCTACAGGTGTTTGGGTATAATCTTTTCCATGTTGACACAGCCGTGTTAGCAGTTCTGCGATCAACCAACGCGCAGGAATTTTATCTAGATCCATTAATCCCGACATGAGACCAAAGATTCCGGCTGTGGTTGGTTCAGCCGTTCCTAAATAGTTTTCCCGGCTGTCTCTCGGCGGCGGAAAGGTCACCATTAAGGGATGTATTACTGGCGTGCTGTTGCTGTTTTCTGTGGTTTCTAAGATTTCCACTTGGATGGGGATGGCGTCTTCTAGCCAACCGGGAAATCTTAACCAAGTTGTCAGGCTTGTTCCTGTCGGCAAATATTCAGGAATTGGAACAGTTAACTGACAGGTCAACTCATACTCTGGAAACAAATAAACATAAGTGGGATCTAAACGACTAACGATTGGCAAAATATTGCCATCATTGAGAACCCAATCATCTAGAGTCGGACGTAAAAGTACGGCTTCATCAAGCTGATTCCGGAGCAATAGCTGTAAAACCAAGTCTGTACCGGAATGAATTTGTAACGTTACTTGGGGCAGGGCAAGGGTTGTTTCTAAGCGCTGACTCATTTAATACCTAGTCTGACGGCGTTTTACTCCGTCCATTTTAATCATTATCTTATGTTTATAAGCTCTTTTGCTTACAAATTTTCGTTAAGTTGAATGACATTGACTTAATCTGAGGAACAACGAACAGGTAGTAGAGACGCGCCATGTAGAGACGCGCCATGGCACGTCTCTACATCAATCATAAGTCAAAAAAAAAGGACATATAACCCGTTAATCCAGAACCATCCAATCCACAGTGATACAACCTTTATTATCCCAATACCACCCTGGCTCATCATTCATTTTAAAGATGACAATTTGACCCGCTTTGAGGCTGAGAGTCTTCGCACTGCTGATTTCTTCAATCACTTCACCACTTCGTTTATCCACAGCAACCAGTGCATAAGGAGTATTGTGAGTATAAGTAACATGACTCAACAGATAGGCTCCTGGCTTTCCGGCGGCGGTAATGTCTAATCCGTCTTTCACTGACCAGATACCAGAAGGGGTCACTTTAATTTTTGCCTCGGTATCCATTGGATTCTTGAATTCTACCCCTTCTTCCGAACTAGCATGGACTTGCAATTGACCCGACGGAAGTATTTTTTTCTCAAATGCTTTATAGGTGACATTATTTTGGGAGAAGTTATAGAACGCAATTCGTCCTTCACTAAAATCACCGTCAATATCAATTTCTAAACTGCCATTAACTGAGACTTGCAGATTGGTTTTTGTATAAACAAAGTCAAAGGTATTTTCGACATTTTTTTGCCATCCCTTGTTGCCCAGAGTTTTTCCCCGCGCCAGTTCAGTCACTTTACCTGTATGACCCCAGAATTCAGATTCATCTTTAGGAATTCCATCGACTAAGGATACCGCTAATCCGGTTTTGGCAAGTTTCCCCCACCGTTTCTGTTGACCTTTCCTCCAATCGACGAGCAGATATTTAGCTGAACTATTGGTGGTGTCTCCAGGGTGGAAACCCAGAGCAAACCCGATAAAATCATCATCGCCTGTATTGCCAACGCTTATTTTGCCGGAGACTTTAGTATTAAAAACATTAAATGGGCTGTAAAATAGCGTGGGCTTGCCATTCTTTTTCTGGATTACTTCTTGTCCATTTCGGGATATATCCCATTTGCCTGCACCCTTTTCGTAGGATTCTTCTTGCCAGTCGTTGAGATCGACAGTTTCGACTTTAATGTGAGCCATTTTCACTCCTTATTATTTAGCTTTGTTCGTTGAATTGTAAAGTGTTACACACAATCATTAACTTGACAAGCCTATTCCAAAAAATAGAATAGAATTCTATTATTTTAATCTAGATTCATTTGATTCGACTCCCAGCAATCTCATGTTTTTAAAACTTAACACAAGACATTGATTGTATGTTCTGATGGGACGTGGCAAAGTTTAGAGTCTCCATTTCCTACAAACGTTGTTAAGATCGCTCAGGCGTATTTCCGGTGGTGCCTTTGGTAAAGGTATCGATAAAAATATTCAAGATGCTTATCGGTTTTTATGCCTTAACTACGAACCGGGGGACGAAATCTAGGGCGAAATTAGCAACGTCTGATCCGAAAATCGCGAATCGTCAAGTTGAGTGTTGCCATAAACACGAAACTCAGAGTTACCAATACCATGCCTGTATCACGGTATTGGCTTGTTGGGACACCGTGGGATCTTTAGGTATCCCGGATCAGATCCCATTTTTGCCAGGAGAAAAATTATCCTCTCTGGGGTCAAACTCATCCCCTTGTGACTCGTTACTTATTTCGATAAATTACATAATTAATCAACTCCTTAAGAAATCGACGGTCATGAACCGGGGAGACCCATTGTTCTCCAGGTCGCAGAGGCGTTTCCGGGAACAAGAACTCCAAGGAATCAAAGATTTTAGCTGCTTTTTGGGCGAGCGATCGCGCCACATTCCATCCGTGTTCAATGCTGCCGCACCGCTGCATTTGCTCCAGAATAAAAGCAACATGATCAGGATGTTTTTGGGCGCGAGGTAGAGCGAGAATTTCCCGCATTTTATCACATTCCTGTTTGCTGTGGGCTAAAACATGGTTCAGCATCAATGTCCGTTTCCCTTCGTAGATATCACCACCAATCTCTTTGCCATAGGATTCCATTTCCCCCTGGAGATTTAACAGATCATCTTGGATTTGAAAGGCGATCCCTAAAATCATGCCAAACCGGGTTAATCCGGCTAAAGGTTCGACTAAATCCTGAACACTTGAGGCGGGATGTCCGACAATTAGACCAATTCTACAGGGTGTAATAAATGAATACCAGCAGGTCTTTTTCACGCACATTGTAAAATAATCTTGGTCACTCAGATGGGATGGATTCGTCGCCACCCAGTCCAATTCCATTGCCTGTCCTTCAACAGATTGCCGCGCCATAAACTCAATTTCATGTAATATATTCAGTGCCTTAGATACACCCAGCACTGACAAATTTTGCAGCAGCAATCCTACTGCTAAAACATTCGTCGCATCCCCGACATTAATCGCCCGAGGAATACCAATCATTTGGTGTAATGTTCCCTTTCCGCGTCTGGACTCGGACTCATCTTCAATGTCATCGTGAATTAAGAACGCATTGTGATACAATTCTAATGCGGCGGCGGCAGTTAATGCCGAATGTCCCATTCCTCCCACAGCCCGGGCTACACTCATACAAATAGTTGGTCGCAGCATTTTTCCGACTCGAAACGGATAATCACTTAAGAGATCATAGAGGGGAGTATAAGCACCGGAAACTTGGCGCTGGGTTTGAATAAATTCCTCAATTTTGGCAAAAATGGCGTCTCGTGAACCCTGTAAGGCTTCGTTGATAATGGTTTGGTTAAACTTAGAGGATTCTTGGGCGATAAGTTGCTCATTTGGTTCCTGCACCGCTTGTAATTGGGCGAGATCCGATAAGGTTGTAGAAATTGCCTGACGACTTCCTGAGTCAATATCGGATACTGTTGGCGGTGAAGATTGCGGGATAGGAGGTTGAGGTGGTAGAACCTGTCGTGGCGAACCTTTTAGCCGAAAGCGCGGGAATTGTTTTTTGTCATATAATAACAGACTGAAGAAGGTGAAAAATACGAGAAATAAGAATAGTCCTAGCATTATTTTTTTCCTTAAGAGTGTCGGTTCACGAATAGGAGGTAGGCGTAAAAAGCCGTCATATATTTGTGCGGGAAAATGAGGATGGCAGATTTCGGAATCCTTGAGGTAACGAGTATTAATTATATGCCTTAGTCTCGGCTAAATAAAATAGTCCCGATGATAACGATAACGACAAGAGCCAGCAAAATGGCGTGATCACAGAGATTTAGGCTGGCGTCATCTTTAGCCGCGATCGCAACCACCCAACCTTGGGGTAAGCGTGTCTATCCAGTGGGCAAAGGCATCAGCGTTAGCCGGATCAGCATATAGATCAAAAGATTGACTCTGAAGTTGACGCCCATTGGACTGATCAAAAACGACAACATTTAAACCGCGCTGATATCCTCCCGCCAAAGGAATGAGTGCCCCATTACAGGTAACTTTAGCCATGTTACAGTTACCGTGATCATAACCTGCTGAGGACACCTTCACTGTTGTTGTGACTCCGTTTCTGGAGGCGTTGACGTTTGTCGTGTTCATAGACTTACTAAACTGTTGACAGATGATGAATGATCAATGACTTATGACGAATGATCAATGACAAATAAACGTATTGTTTTAACAGCCTACGGCTCTTATGGCGATATTCATCCCTATATGGCGATCGCGCTGGAGTTGCAAGCACGAGGACATCACGCTGTTATTGCCACAAGTGAGCTTTATCGTTACAAGATTGAAGCCGAGGGGATTGAGTTTTCTCCGGTTCGATACGATAGTCAGATTGATATGCAGCAGGATGGCGAGTTTATCGGAATGCTCTCAGAGTTCCGCCGGGAAAGTGAATACACAATCTGTTATCTATTAATGCCCCATCTCAGGGCGACGTACAATGCTTTAGTTGATGCGGTACGTGGTGCGGATCTATTGCTCACTCACCACTTAACCTTTGTCGGCTCGTTGGTTGCGGCAAAAACGGGGATTCCTTGGGTGTCAACGGTTCTCTCTCCGATCCTATTTATGTCGGCTTATGATTCCCAAACCCTTTCAAACACAACTATCTCCCCTTATGAACAAGCGTTAGCCGTTGTCGCCAATGATTCCCGCCTGCGCCAATTTCGTTGGCAAGCCCGTTTATGGAGTGCGCCAGTGCGCCAATTGCGTCGGGAATTGGGTTTACCACCGGGCGATGATCCAGTGTTTGAAGGTCAACATTCGCCGGATTTGGTACTGGCGCTATTTTCTCAGGTGCTAGCATCGCCGCAACCAGATTGGCATTCCAAAACTCAGGTTACGGGGTTTCCCTTTTACGATCGCGCAAAACAGGAGGATTTATCTGATCAACTAGCCCGGTTTCTCGATGCTGGCTCTCCACCCATTGTATTTACCTTGGGTTCCTTAATGGTGTGGACTCCAGGAAATTTCTATTTAGAAGGTGCGATCGCAGCTCAACAGTTAGGATACCGTGCTGTTTTACTTGTGGGCAAGGGAGTCCATAATCTACGGTTAGAACAGTTGCCTCAAGGGGTGATTGTCCTTGACTATGCACCGCACTCCGAAATCTTCCCCCATGCGGCGGCGATTGTGCATCATGGGGGAGTTGGGACAACCGGACAAGCCTTGCGTGCTGGGCGTCCCATGTTGGTGATACCTTATGCTCATGATCAGCCGGATAATGCGATGCGGTTAGTACGTTTGGGGGTGGCGCGTACCCTGGCTCGACATGAGTATAGTGTGAATACGGTGGCGGCTGAACTCAAGCAATTATTATTTGAGCCTAGGTATGGGATCAAAGCGGCGGAGGTGGGAAAGCTTGTGCACCAAGAAGATGGGGTAGCAGGGGCAAGTGATGCGATCGAACGTTATCTAAGATCTAGAGGTTAGGCAATATACAATAGCTTAGGGGACTAATACATAAAAAACGAATGGCTCGTACCCCAAAATTAACCTTTAACCGGGGAACTCTACTCTTACATCCACCCCCACGGGGTAAGGCGTGGGTGGATTATGCGACGTGGGATGATCGGGTGGAGAAGTTTCGGATTCCGGGAATGCACTACCGCCCCTTGGTGGAAGTGCTGCAAGCTGAAGGGGTCGATTTTATTGATGATGCGAGGGAATTTATACCCTTGGAGTTGGTATCCAGCTTTGAGATGGAACCTTATCCCCATCAACAGGAAGCCTTATTAGCCTGGAAATTAGCGGGGCGCCGAGGGGTGGTGGTGTTACCCACAGCCGCCGGAAAAACCTATCTAGCCCAACTCGCGATGCAAGCTACCCCTCGCAGTACATTAATTGTGGTGCCAACCTTAGATTTGATGCATCAATGGTACGCGCAGTTAGAAGCGGCGTTTCCGGATGTAGAGGTGGGATTACTGGGGGGAGGTTCGCGCGATCGCACGCCAATCCTGATCGCTACTTATGATAGTGCCACAATTCACGCTGAATACCTAGGAAATCAGTATGGGTTGTTAATTTTTGACGAATGTCACCACCTACCCACCGACTTTTATCGATCCATAGCCGAATACGCGATCGCACCCTACCGATTAGGACTCACTGCTACCCCTGATCGTACTGATGGACGTCATCATGACCTAGATGGCTTAATTGGTCAACAGGTCTATCGCAAAAGCCCTGATGACCTAGCCGGGTTAGCCTTGGCTGAACATAAGGTGGTGCAGATTAAAGTTAAATTATCACACCAGGAGCGCGATCGCTACGATGCCTGTCTCAAACTACGTAATGATTTTTTAAGAGAATCGAATATTTACCTGAGTAGTTTAGACGGATGGCAACGATTTGTGCAAGCCAGTGCCGGTTCTCAAAAAGGGCGTCGCGCCATGCTAGCACATCGTGAATCTAAGGAAATCGCTTTAGGAACGGAAGGGAAATTACGAGTATTAGCCGATTTAGTCGCCAAACATTATCCGGAACGTATCTTGGTGTTCACGAATGATAATGCTACCGTTTATCGGATCTCCCAAGAATTGCTGATTCCCGCCATTACTCACCATACCCCGGTTAAAGAACGCCATGAAATTCTCCAACGGTTTCGCGAAGGAGACTATAAAATCTTGACCGCATCCCATGTTTTAAATGAAGGGGTTGATGTTCCTGATGCACGAGTCGCGATTATTTTATCGGGTACGGGTTCAGAACGGGAATATGTACAGCGATTAGGGCGAGTGTTACGCAAGGGAACTGATCAGAATAAGTTGGCGATATTGTATGAAGTGGTTGCGGAAAATACCAGTGAAGAAGGAACATCTCAACGGCGGCGCGGTTCAACTGGGAAAGCCAAAACCAAAGCCAAAGACAAACCCCAGAAAGTGGAGAAGCCAAAGCATCGACAATTAGAAATTTTACCCTCTCAACCCTACGAAATAAAACCACCTCAATCACCGAGAGCAGCCGAGAAACCGGGGAAATATGACCTATGATCTTAAGCTTAACTCACTGATATAAGCGAGGTTATTAGTAAGCACTTTAGTGCTTAAAATACCTTGTTTTTAAGCCAAAACTTCCCTCTGTAAAAAAAGTTTATCAAAACCAGAGATGCAATAACTAATGATTGCGTTAACTAAATTTATGATAAAACTCATTAAACTGGCTTTAGCCATCAGTCTGGTGTTGCCAGTATTTTATTTAAGAACACCTTTTATGGCAAGTGTAAGGGGTTGGGCATTTGGTTTGGTCTTTATCCTTAGTTTAGGATTAATCATTGCGGAAATTTCCGGCTGGAAGAAAAATTCAAGCCAGAAACAAGTTATTTTCAGCGTTTTGATTTTAGCGATCGCGTCATTGACTTTTTCCTTGGCGGTGACGAAGGAAGTTAAGTTTCAGTTAACCAAACAAGCGATTCTCAATCGAGAACCGAGCCAATTGGAAACACTAGGTCAGCACTTTATCGTGGGTTATCGCAATTTTGAGGAGGTCAAAATCCTCGTCGAAAAAGGCGCGATCGCGGGTTTGTTTATCACGAAACGGAATATCCAAAATAAAACCCAAGACGAAATCCATCAAGAAATTCAATCGTTACAAGAAATTCGCACCAGTCAGGGATTATCGCCCTTGTGGATAGCCACGGATCAAGAAGGCGGTATCGTCTCTCGATTATCTCCGCCTTTAACTCAATTGCCTCCCTTATCGTCGATTATTAAGGACGAAAAAACTATTGATCGCGCCAAAGATGATGTTATCAGTTATGCCAGTATCCAGGGTAAGGAATTGTCTGAGATTGGTATTAATTTAAACTTTGCCCCAGTCGTGGATTTAAATCAGGGAATTATCAGTCCCGATGATAAATATTCTAAAATTTACCTGAGAGCCATATCTGCCGATAAAGACGTTGTCGCTAAGGTGGCATTATGGTATTGCCAAACCCTAGCTAACTATGGCGTAACCTGTACAATTAAGCATTTCCCTGGATTGGGACGACTGGATACTGATACCCATATTGACCATGCTCAATTGAAGACTTCGGTAGAGGAATTAACCCAAGCAGACTGGGTGCCGTTTCGGGAAGTCATGAGCAAAACAAACGCCTTTACGATGTTGGGACATGCCCAATTAATGTCCGTTGATCCTGATCATCCTGTATCGTTTTCGACAAAAGTTGTGAGCGAAATTATTAGAAATAAGTGGAACCATGATGGCATTCTAATTACAGACGATTTTAGTATGCAGGCTGTCTATGGCAGTCAAGATGGATTAGCTAATGCTACGGTAAAAGCTGTGAATGCTGGAGTTGATTTAATTTTAATTGCTTACGACACCGATTTGTATTACAACGCGATGAAGGGCTTACTTGCGGCTGAATCGGTTAATCGTTTGGATATTACCGTTCTCAAAAAAAGTAATGCCAGACTAAAGCAAGCTATGAGGAAATTATCAATGGATAATTAATAATTGATAATTGACAATTGATTAATTGGGTCTAAGATCTCTTCGTTTACGAAGAAATTAAAAAAGATTTTCCTGATCGCCTAAAATTATTCCTGAATTGAGAAACATATCAAACGTATCCTTCAGTTGATCCTCAGCGACAATAAGAACACAGGTTCTGCAAACGCGCTGAGGTTTTTTACGAGAATTGCCATGACACACCTAATTCAGTGGATGAGAATTTTCTGGGCGCAAGGATGGTGTCCAGAAAATAATTTGAATTTCTGAGAAAATAGGGGGAAAGCTGTGGCATAGTTAATATTAGTGACAATTCGTTCTATCGTTAGTTAACTTTGCTTTGATGAACAATCCTGTGCAAGTCCTCGTCACTGGTGCAACTGGACGCACTGGTTCTCTCGTCGTCCAGAAACTACAACAACGTAAAGAGCAGTTTATTGTCCGGGGTTTTGCGCGATCGCGACAGAAGGTTGAGCAATTGTTCGGGACAACAGAGGGATTCTATTTCGGGGACATCCGAGATCCCGCCAGCCTCGCCCCCGCCTTGGTAGGTTGTCAAGGGATTGTGTTACAGTTACCTATTTAAGCAATATAGCAAATCGCTAGGCGTGTATTTACAACTCCCGTACCTGAAGCTGAGTCCAGATGATATGTTCGTACAAACAAAGTGTAACTAGACTAGCGCGAAGCGCTATAGAAAACGGCAATGAGTAATACCGCCCCATCAGAGTCTCCAGTTCCACCAACACCACCCCAACCTGAAAAACTTAATCTTGCCACGAAAATGGCTTACGGGGCGGGTGATATGGGGGCGGGGATTACAGCTACTCTGTTAGCGTTCTCCTTACTGATTTTCCTCACCAATGTGGCTGGATTAAGTCCAGGGTTAGCCAGTACCGTGCTGTTAATCGGCAAAATCTGGGATGCTATTAATGATCCCATTGTTGGAGTATTAAGCGATCGCACTCGGTTCCGTTGGGGGCGACGCCATACCTGGATGATTCTATCCGGGATTCCCTTTGGTGTGTTCTTTTTCCTGCAATGGGTTGTACCCCCCATCAATCAGTCGGCGCTGTTTTGGTACTACGTGATTGTCAGTATTTTATTCAACATGGCGTTTACAGGCGTCAATTTGCCCTATACCGCGCTGACGCCAGAATTGACCCAAGATTACAACGAACGCACCACCTTAAATAGTTTTCGCTTTGCCTTCTCTATTGGCGGGAGTATTCTCTCCCTAGCATTGGGTCAATTTATCTTTCAAGCTATTCCCAATGATCAAGAACAATATTTAGTCTTAGGATTAATCTGTACAGTTCTGTCTGTTCTACCCACCTACTGGTGTGTGTGGGGAACCACAGATCCCACGGCGGCTGGGGAAGTGCGTTTCCATAAAACGGTGGCGGAGAGTAATGAAACAGAAATCCCTTTTTTAGAACAGCTAAAAATTGCCTTTAGGAATCGCCCTTTTCTCTATGTCATTGGGATTTATCTGTTTTCCTGGTTAGCCTTTCAGTTAACAGCGGCAATCATTCCCTATTATTTGGTTAACTGGATGGGTCAAGATTCCTATTTTACCGCCGCCTTAGTCGTTCAATGTGTAGCATTAGTGATGCTGTTTGTCTGGAATTGGGTAAGTCAGCGTGTCGGGAAACGGGCAGTTTATTTTATGGGAATGAGTGCCTGGATTGTCGCCCAAGGCGGACTATTCTTTTTACCACCGGATCAGATAGGTTTAATGTACCTTCTCTTTGTCATGGCAGGGTTTGGTATTGCCATTGCCTATCTCATCCCTTGGTCAATGTTACCCGATGTAATTGAATTGGATGAACTGAATACAGGTCAACGGCGCGAGGGAATTTTCTATTCGTTTATGGTACTCCTGCAAAAGATAGGATTAGCATTGGGGTTATTTTTCGTGGGACAAGCGCTAGATTGGTCTGGGTTTTTGAGTAGCGAACCGGGTCAACCCATACCCGAACAACCGGCTTCAGCGCTGCTAGCGATTCGGTTAGTGGTGGGTCCATTACCCACGGTTTTCCTAATCTGTGGGTTATTTTTGGCATATTTCTATCCCATCACCCGCGAAGTTCATGCAGAAATTCTGTTGAAGCTTCAGGAACGCAAGTTAGGTATAGATACTGATACTTCCGCTGACGAAGGTTTAGAACATGGGTGATGCTGTGACTCAGAAAAATACAATAAAGCCCCCATTCAATAAAGCCCCCATTCAATAAAGCCCCCATGCAATAAAGCCCCCATTCAATAAAGCCCCCATGCAATAAAGCCCCCATTCAATAAAGCCCCCATTCAATAAAGCCCCCATGCAATAAAGCCCCCATTCAATAAAGCCCCCATGCAATAAAGCCCCCATGCAATAAAGCCCCCATGCAATAAAGCCCCCATGCAATAAAGCCCCCATGCAATAAAGCCCCCATGCAATAAAGCCCCCATACAATAAAGCCCCCCTTTCAAAGGGGGGTTTGGGGGGATGAGAAAGGTTTGGGGGGATAGAAATAAACCTGATCAACAAATTGCTCATGTCACAATTAAAAAAAGGACGCTATTTTCTACCATATAATCCTCTTCTGATTGAACGAGCCAAGAAAATGCGACAAAATCCCACCCCAGCCGAGCGTAAACTATGGCAGGAATATTTAAGACAATTTCCGTTAAAAGTGTGGCGGCAAAAACCCATCGATAATTTTATTGTTGATTTCTATTGTGCCAAACTGAAGTTGGTTATCGAAGTCGATGGAGATACTCATTTTAGCGAGGAAGCGATAATTTATGACCAAAATCGCACTCATATTTTAGAAGGTTACGGTTTGCAGGTGGTGCGTTTTACCAATAATGACGTGATGAATTGTTTTGATGCAGTTTGTGAGTGTATTGGTGGGTTTATCTCCCCTAGCCCCCCTGGAAATATCTCCCCTAGCCCCCCTGGAAATATCCCCCCTAGCCCCCCTGGAAATATCCCCCCTAGCCACCCCGGAAATATCCCCCCTAGCCCCCCTTTGAAAGGGGGGGACTGGAGTGAGGGTGAGCTTTGATACCAAATCTGCCTTTGTCACCTCCTTTATCCTTTAGCGGCTATTCCCCACACCCCACACCCCACACCCCACACCCCTCAACCTCAGTCCATTGATAGACCGAGAGTTGTTTATTTATCATTCAAGTTGTGATCATTTTGCTATAATCTTCCTCTAATTCGACTGGGTGGAATAACCTGATCGATATCAAGTTGGCAATTAAATTCACAATGACATACCCTAGAAAACAGCCAATTTATCCGGTGCAGCTTAAACGTCAAAGACGGGGAAAGCTAGCGGCGTTAGTGCTAGCTTTCCTATTGCTGCTATTGTTTCCCGTTAGAGTTCTCGCTCAAGATACCGAAACCTCTGGGGGTTTCCTGGGTGCGATCGATACGGTGTTCTCAGCAATCGTCGAAGACTTAGCCAAAATTCTGTTCTTCGACATCGTTGGTTTCCCGTTGATTGTGCTGTGGTTAATTGTGGCGGGTATTTTCTTTACGATTCGCCTGGGCTTTATTAATATCCGTGCCTTTAAACATGCGATTGATGTGGTACGGGGTCAGTATGATGATCCAGAGGAAGAGGGACAAGTCTCCCATTTTCAGGCGCTGGCGACGGCGTTGTCGGGAACGGTGGGATTGGGTAACATTGCTGGCGTGGCTGTGGCAATCCAGATCGGAGGTCCAGGGGCGATGTTCTGGCTGACGTTAGCGGGTTTTCTGGGGATGACGACTAAACTGGTGGAATGTACCCTGGGACTAAAATATCGCATCGAACGCCCTGATGGTACAGTCGCGGGGGGACCGGCTTATATGCTCTCACGCGGGTTAACCAATATGGGAATGAGTCGTCTAGGAAAAGGATTGGCAATTCTTTTTTCCGTGCTGGCGATTTTTGGTTCGATGGGCGGCGCGAATATGTTCCAGTCTAACCAAGCAGCTGCGGCTTTTATCGGTATATTTCCGGGGATGCAGGGATGGATCGTCGGTCTGGTTTTGGCAGTGTTAACCGCGATCGTGATTATTGGTGGAATTGAGCGAATTGCTTCGACTACGGGTTTTCTCGTGCCAGCGATGGCGGTACTCTATATCATGGGTTGTCTGTGGATTGTGGTGGTAAATTTGCCCCAAGTTCCCAGCGCGATCGCAACCATTATTAGCCAAGCGTTTGTTCCTGGAGCGATTGAAGGCGGTATTATTGGCGTTATCGTGCAAGGGGTGCGGCGTAGTGCTTTTTCCAATGAAGCGGGAATTGGTTCAGCCGCGATCGCTCACTCGGCGGCTCGTACTGATGAACCGGTGCGGGAAGGGATTGTCGCCCTCCTCGAACCGTTTATTGATACGATCATCATCTGCAACATGACCGGCATCATGATTGTCCTGACTGGCGTCTATCAAAATACCGGTGAAGCAATCGACGGTTCCCAGATGACGCTGAATGCCTTCGCCACGGTTAGTACCTGGTTCCCGATTGTTCTCGCGATCGCGATTTTCCTATTTGCTTTCTCCACGATTATTTCCTGGAGTTATTACGGCGAGATTTCTTGGCAATATCTCTTTGGTCAACGCACAATTATTATCTATAAGCTGATTTTTGTCGCTTGCGTTTTTATCGGTGCTGTGGTAGCACCCAGCGCGGTGATTGATTTTAGTGATTTAACGCTGCTGATGATGGCACTTCCCAACTTGGTTGGAGCTTATTTCCTCTCCAACGAAGTGGCAGAAGACATCAGTAATTATATGCAGCGGCTGCGTTCGGGGCAAATGCCAACTTATGCCCAAAAGCGAGCCACTTTGGGAGATTCCCACCAAGCGGGAAACTAATACATTCTGGCAAAGTTTGAGTTTTGTAGGTTGTAGGGGCGGGTTTCACTATTATCGTTTCTTGTCATCCAGATGTTACTAAACCCGCCCTGGCTTCAAAGAAACATTCAAAATCTCATGGTAATGGCTTCCATTCACACAAGCTACACGGAAATGAACAATTAACAATTATGAGCTGGCTAAAAAAGAATGAGGTGCTTGTACCGACTGATTTCTCGGATATATCCTTTACCGCACTGGCTCCCGCTTTAGAGTTTGTCGAGGACATATCTCATTTGCATGTTATTCACGTTCTTCTGCCTCTGAGTGCAGTTGATCCAGGTACAATATGGAAAACTGTAACCTCAGAATCTCGGCAAAACAACGCCAAATCAGTCCTGAAAAACAAGCTGAGTGAACTGGGATATGCAGGAGTACAGATTCAGGTTTCGATTGGAACTCCCAGTCATGAAATTGTGGACTATGCCAAAGACAAAGGAGTTGAATTAATTGTCATGCCTACCCATGGACACACAGGTGTCAAGCGTGTTTTGATGGGTTCTGTGGCTGAGCAAGTGGTGCGGCTGTCTCCTTGTCCGGTGTTGTTACTCCGTTGAGGGTAATACTAACTCTCGTGATCCCATGACGAGTACAGCTTGACGGAAATAATCCACCCGCTAGCATTCGGGGCGGGTTTAGTTACATCTGGGTGCAACCGAAAAGATAGTCGTGAAACCCGCCCCTACACAGGTACCAGGTTCCCTCATCCTGGGCGAGTGCGCTTCCTTGAGTAATTTTCTATAATGTATGTAACATTTCTTAACAACGAAGGGAAGCTGATGGATTATCCTAACTTAGCGCAAATTTCAGATCAGCTAGAGAGTGGCAACTCCCGCGATCGCATGTTGGCGCTAGCCCACCTCCGTAACGTGCCCGCAGAGGATGCTGTGCCTTTAATCAAGAAGGTTTTAGATGATCCCAGTTTACAGGTGCGATCGATGGCAGTCTTTGCCTTAGGGGTGAAGCAGACGGACGAATGCTACCCCATTTTGGTGAAATTACTTGAAACTGACCCCGACTATGGCATTCGCGCTGATGCCGCCGGAGCATTAGGATATCTAGAAGATGCCAGAGCCTTTGAATTGTTAGTCCGGACATTCTATGAAGATACGCAATGGTTAGTCCGGTTCAGCGCGGCTGTAGCATTAGGCAATATAAAAGATCCCCGCGCCCGTCAAGTTCTAACTCAGGCACTCGATAGCGAAGAAATCGTGGTACAACAGGCAGCTATCTCTGCATTGGGTGAAATTAAAGCCGTCGAAGCCGTGGATGATATCCTGCGCTTTGCCCAGTCTCCCGATTGGTTAGTGCGCCAACGCCTAGCCGAAGCCCTCGGTAATCTACCCACTCCAAAAAGCCTGTCAGCATTAAAATTCTTGGCAAAAGACAGCCATTCCCAAGTTGCACAAGCCGCATCCATTTCCCTGAACCGCTTACAAGAGGCGGCAAACCCAGCCTAAACTCCTGCCCATATCTTTCCCTGAAGCCAGGAAAAAGCAAAAATGAACGATAAATAACCAAGGAGAACGATAAAATCAGTTAAAGCTTTGTTAACGTGAAACGTCTGACTTCATGGATATAAAAGAGTTTTTTGAGCAGAGTGCTGGGCGATGGTTTTCGCAGCGCACCAGCCACCATCTGGCATTTAAGCAAGCTGAAAATGGTAAATCCAATATTACTATTGAAATGATCGCGGCTGATGCGCCAGAAGTGGTTCAGCTATGTCAACAGTACGAGGTTGATCCAGCCTTAGCCCTCTGTGGTGCCAGAGTGACGTGGGATGGCACAATGGATTGGGATGAAGAGAAGCATCAAGGTTCAACAGTGCTGGTGCCAGTTGCTGATCCTGATAAGCCCAATGAAGGGAAGCTATTGCGGGAAATGGGTTATGCGGAGAAAGCCCCGGTAGCTGGTCGGTATATTATGGGGGATGATCAGGCGCTGACGTTAATTACCGACTACGAAACCATGTATTCTGAGGAGCGTTTGTGGTTTGCTAGTCCTAACTTACGGTTGCGAACTAGCATTTTGAAGCGATTTGGCGGCTTTAGCATGGCGTCTCTGTCTTCAGAAATTCGCATGGGTGTGACTAAATCGGCGCAAGAATCACAAGATGCGGCGGCGAGGGCTTAATTGTTTTTGTAGGGGTTTGGTAACCAAACCCCTACGGCGTGGTGAGGATGTCAAAAATCCACGCCACCATATCTGCGACTAAATTGGGCTGATTGGGGGAGAATGATTTTAAGGAACTATTGGGTTGATGGGTGATGATAGCAATTGCCCCATCAAATTTGCTTAAGTCGGCTAGAAATGTGGGGCTAAAGTCTTCGGTTGGGGGTTCTGTGTTGGGTTGGGGAGTGCTGTTGTAGAATAGCCAAACGATGGGTTTATCGCTTTCGATTAACTGTTCATCCCAATAGGCTTGTAATTGTGCCAGGGTTTGGGGTGCGCCATCGCTGCTTTTGGGGAATCCGTGGCGTCGCATTTCGTGGTAGATTTTGGCAGAAGGGTTTTCGCGATCAAGGAATTTGTTGGCGTCGATACATAATAGTAGAGGCAATTCTTGAATTTCGCCGATTTGGGTTTTGGTTTCTAGGGCGGTGTATAGGCGTTGGGGTAATTCTTTGAGGGTGAAGGTGTTGGCTGGGTTTGGGGTTTCTATTGGCGATTGTTCATTCTCTTTTGCTTCTAATTGATGCCATACTTTATGCCATGCTTTATGCCATGCTTTATAGAAGATTGGATAAGCTGTGTTCTGTGCAATAATCCACATGGATTCATATAAAATTTCGTTATCAATATATAAAAATTCGTCATCAATATCAATATCAATAGAGTTTTGTTTTATAAGGTGTTCGTGAATAGATGCAAGTTGCCCAGTAATAAATTCTAAATCATCCTCTTTCAAAGAAGTTCTGGGAGACCAATCTGGAGAAGGTAGGATACGATGTTCAATTTCGTTCAAGCTATCAATCACTTTTTTTAAGAAATTTATTTCTTGAATTATCTTTACTGATTCGTATCTTAATTCATAAAGAACTGTGATAGCTTCCTGCTTACCCGACTGAGTTTTACTCAAAGCCGACGCTGCTTCTAGGCGATCCCAGGGTTCATTTCTGGGTTTAATACATTCTCTTAAAACTCTGATTGCATCTTGATTTTCTGGATCAGTCTTGAGCAAGTCACAGGCAGCCATTAAGGAAATATTAACTACACAATCACCTCGTTCGGTTTCTAGCAACTTCGTCAAACTTTTAATAGCAGTTGGGTTACCTGGGTCAATTTTTCCTAAAGTGGATGCGGCATCTAAATCTAAGCCTTGATTACGTTCAATTAACTCTGTCAAAAAAGTAATCGCTTCTAAATTACCTTTGTCAATTTTTCCTAAAAAAGAAGCGGCTCCTACACGCAGATCATTCGATAGATTCATATTGTTTAACTGCTGCTCCAGAAAGGTAACAGCCTCTCGGTTGCATGGGTCAATTATCCTTAGAAAGAATGCTGCTTCCTGGGCAATTTCCTGATATTCTAGGCTCGTATCCATTAACTTAGTTAGGACAACAATAACTTTGGAGTTACCTCTGCCAATTTGTATTAAGCAGTTAAATACTTTCCAGCGAACTTCATCATCCAGAAAACCCCTATCTAACACGTCAATTAAAGCATTAATAGCTATTGTGTGATTAGTTTCTAGTACAGTGTCCCAGAAAATTGGATTAATAATCTTACCAACTATATAATCAGTATCAGAATGTATTGTGGCACAATCGACAAGGTTGGTTACAATCCACTTACTATAGATACAGTCTCTAAATTCAGCAATTCCGGCGGCGGCTAGACAAAATGAACGATACCTGTAAAAGTCCCAACACTCATCCTTAAAAGTTATTAAATTATATATAAATTCATCTTTTTGTTGTTTAGGTACATCCTCACGCCCCAACCACAGCAAAATAACCTGTTTCCATTGCGGTTCAAATATGCGGTAAGAGAGATCCCCCCAACCCCCCTTCAAAAGGGGGGCTTTTAGAGAGTTAACTGATTTATGCCCTTGAGCAGATAAGGTTAGAGGTGGGTTTCGATGATTCAAGAAAAAGTGCCAATCTTCAACCGCCAGCGCTGCAAAATATTCCTCAAACGTGGGATGGTAAAAGGCATAAACCTTCTCATCCGGCTTTTCCGCCGCCACTCCCACCACATTCAACCAGCCCAACTGCAACGCTAAGGAAAATAGCGAATTTTTATCCGTTACTTTCCCCAATTCCTGTTCAATCAAGCTTTCCCGTAAGCGGAACCGCGATGTCCCTTCATCAATATCCCGCCGCGCTAATTGTCCCAAGGCTTGATTTAATTCGTCTTGCCTATCGGTATGAAAAATAGACGCTTTCCAGATATAAAACTGCTGGACAAACTTCTGATACAATCCCGCATGGGTATCGGGTAAATGTCCCTCCCACGTTTGCCAGGTGCTACATAATAACGCTAACCTTAGGGGATTTTGGACTAAATCGCGGATGCGGATGCGTTCGGGTTGGGCTAATTCGGCTTTTAATCGTTCCGCTTTTTTAACCCCCTCCAACTCCCCCTTACTAAGGGGGAGAGAAGTAGAGGTATCTTGATTAAGGGGTAGAGAAATAGATGTATCTTGACTAACAGAAAGACAAATAGAGGGATCTTGCTCCCCCCTTACAAAGGGGGGTTGGGGGGGATTAAACCAATTATCAATAAATTGATATACCTGGTGAGGATAATCAAAATCTAATAGGCGATAGGTTTCAAAGGTTTCTAATGCATTCGTAGACGCCAACCAAACATTTAACCGACAAGTTAACACCACCCGCGCCTGATTAATCCAACCCATTAATTGATGCGCCATTGCTTGTAAGGGATTCTCGGATGTCATTCTGAGTGGAACGGAGTGGAACGAAGAATCTCCCCAATTTCTGGCGTTGTTCAGCTTAACAGTAGAAGCTACTATCTCATCCACCCCATCCAAAAGCAGCCACACCCGCCCCTGTTCAATTTGTTTAACCAAATCATCCCGAATTCGTTGATTCAATCGCGTTGGCGGAATCGCTTGATTTAACCAAACCTCTAATAAATACTTGCTAATATCCTTACCCGACAAATCCGCCAGATTTATCCAAATCGGCAACCCTAAATTCTTCTGCAATAGCCAAAACGCGATCGCGTGTAGCAATGTTGTCTTTCCCGCCCCCGGTTCGCCGATTAAAGCAATCTGTTTCCCTTGGCTTTTTCCTTCCCCTTTCTCCAGAATCTGACTCAAAAAAGCATCCTGTTCAAAACGCTGGGTTTCCTGATACTGGGGTTCATAGAGTTGGGTTCCTTTTTCGGGTAAGAATTCGCGATCGCGCTTATCCTGTTTTCTCCTTTCCACCAACGCCAGAGGTACATAAATCTGTTCCCGTTCAAACTTGGCAGACTCTTCCTGCATCAAAATATTACTGGTAGCGCGTCGCCGTTTCTCCAGCATGGCGTGGCAAATCTCGCGCCAATTAATCCCCTCATCCGTTACCTGTAGAGACGTTGCATGCAACGTCTCTACAAGGGTTTGACCCGTTCGTTCCTGCCATTTGTGCCGAATTTTCTCCAGATTCTCGGCAAAACCAGCATTTTTCACCAACGCTTAACCCAATCAGGAACAGCAATGAGTATAGTAGAAAGAATCCCTTTTTTTGGGATAAATAACCCAACCCGTTGTGAAAATAAATTGTGACAGACGAAGAAAAAATTAGTAGTTCTGAGCTTCAAAGGCGTCATGAAGCTGGGGAGAGGAACTTTCAGGGGGTTAACCTAGAGAAAGCTAATCTAGAGGGATATAACCTAGAGGGAGCCAACCTAGAGGGAGCCATCCTGGAGGGAGCCAACCTACACAGAGCCAACCTACACAGAGCCAACCTACAGAAAACTAACCTACGGGGAGCCATTTTAGAGGGAGCCATTCTGGAGGGAGCCAACCTACATAGAGCCAATCTGTACAGAGCCAATCTACTGACAACCCGCCTACAGGGAGCTAACCTACAGCAAGCCAACTTAAAGGGAGCCATCCTGTTAGCAGCCAACCTAGAGGGAGCCAACCTAGAGGGAGCCAACTTAGAGGGAGCCAACCTGCTCACAACCAGCTTACAGAGAGCTAACCTAGAGAAAGCCAATCTAGAGGGAGCCAACCTACAAGGAGCTGACCTCAGTGAAACTCTTTTAAACGCAACTCAAGCCATAGCCACCAACTTCTCAAACACTACATTAACCGGAGCTTGCATACAAGATTGGAACATTAACAGCTCCACAAATTTTAATGGTGTGAGCTGTGAATATGTTTACTTAAAATACAACAAAGAAACAAAAATACGACAAGAACGCCGTCCTCATACTGGAACATTTGCGCCGAGAGAATTCACTCAATTATTTCAAATTTCCCTCAATACGGTTGATTTAATTTTTCGAGAAGGGGTTAATTGGCAAGCCATTGCTTACTCCTTGACTCATACACTGATTATTAATGAAGATACTCCACTAGCGGTTCAAAATATTGAAAATAAAGGAGATGGAACTGTTATTATTCGTGTTCAAGCTCCTCCTAATACGGATAAAGAAAAAATTTATAAGGATTTCTGGCAAGGTTATGAATTTGCACAGAAAGCGGTTGAGTCACAAGATCGGGTTAGACTGGAGGATAAAGATAAGGAAATTAATCGATTATTCTTTTTATGTAATCAGCTAATGGTAGACTCTAAAAAATATACCATTTATGGCAATGGTGGCAGTATTGAGAATGATGATAATATTGCTAGTGGGACTTGAACGAAAAAAAGAACTAAAACAGGTTATAATCTAGTTATAGCAATACTTTCACGTTTTCTGAACTTGACATGAAAGAGACCCATCCGGCAGCGATGCCTAATTGCTTTGATAAATGGTGTCAAAGATTT
>NZ_JAVKEW010000248.1:0-16267 GCF_040226375.1 Coleofasciculus sp. G2-EDA-02
AGACCTAGGAGGGTTAATGTTATTATAACACTAAAAAATAGAGTTTAAATCATGTAATTTGAAAATTTCGTGCCTCAATTTTCCGCTGTCCATCCTCACCCTACTATTGTTGAGGGTGAGGACTTCCGCGATTACGTTAAACAGGTAGAGCAAACTAGCGCCACTGCCTCATGGCTACAATCAAACCCTAACGAGCAATCCCTGGAGATCGGCTGATGAAACTGCTCTGGAACTCCCTCCTACTCTCCTTAGGCATCCTACTGCCAACTTCGACCTCTATCGTTTTAGCCGAGTCTGCGAAAACTCCTGAATCCATTCGTTCTACTCAAAATCTAACCGTTTTAGATTCCCACAGTGAGCCAACGGTTCAGACGCCAGATCCCCTCGATCACCAGATGTTGATCGGATCGCCTGAACAAGTCGCGGTTGAATACCAATTACCCGCAAACACGGCTGAAACTATTGTCATTCCAGACAGTCCCCCAGCCGCTTCCGCTTCAGTGATCGTCGCGGAGGATTCCTCGGAAACGCCAGAAACTATCGTCATCCCAGACACTGTACCCGCTTCAACTCCTTCAGCCCCTGAAGAGGAAACACCACCAGAGTTAAATACTCAATCCCCCTCATCTACAGTTGAAGACTCTACCGAAGTAGAGACAATAGAAACCCCAGAAACCGTCAGCGATGACTCGGCTGATGTAGAAGAGGACACAGAAACCACGGCGGAAGACTCTACCGAAGTAGAGACGACACCAACCTCACAAACCCCCAGCGACGACTCGGCTGATGTAGAAGAAGACACAGAAACCACAGCCGAAATTCCAGAACTGACACCCGAACAACGGGAACGTCAACAGAAGCTGATTGAAGCCGATAGCCTCTACATGAGCGGTCAATTTACCGCCGCCCAACAGCTTTATCAGGAAGCGAAAGCCTCTTTTGAAACGGAAGCAGCCCCAGACAAACCCACCGCTATTTATCAACCCAGCGAACTCTCACCGGCGGGTGCGGTGTACTGGCGTCAGTCGGAGGAAGGGTTAGAACAGCAGCTAGAAACCAAAATTCTTATCCCCCTCCAGTTTTTAGTCGAACAGCAACCAGAATTTATTCCGGCTCATCTACGCTATGCTCAAGTCCTTAAGGAGTATAACCGTCAAGATGAGGCGATTCAGATATTGGAGCGGGCGACAACCTTATATCCAAATGAGCCGGATTTAATTAAAGCTAAAGTTATCGCCCTAGCCGAGAGGAAACGCTGGTTAGAAGCTTCTCTAGCCGCCCGTCAGTTTGCCATGCTTAACTTCAATCATCCCCAAGCGGAGGAGTTTGAGGTGCTAGCGGACGAGAATTTAGAACGGTATCGATCGCACCTGCGGAGTGAACTGAGGGGAAACGCGATCGCGAATGTGGTTACGGGGGCGTTGGGTTATATTTTTACCGGAAATCTCTTTGGTCCGATTTCGGCTATTGAAACCACCACATTAATGCTGCGCGGTGAATCAGCCGTGGGTGAAAGCTTCGCCGGAAGGGTACAAAAGCAACTCCCCATGGTTGAGGATGAACAGGTGCTGGAGTATGTGCGGGAAATTGGCAACAAACTCGCGATCGTTGCTGGGCGGGATGAGTTTGAGTATGAGTTTTATGTGGTCATGGATGACCAACTAAATGCTTTTGCATTACCAGGTGGGAAGGTATTTGTCAATGCTGGCGCGATTTTGAAAACGGAATCTGAGGCGGAGTTGGCGGGGTTATTGGCTCATGAATTGGCTCATGCGGTATTATCCCATGGCTTTCAGTTGGTGACGGAGGGGAATTTGATTGCCAATGTTACCCAATATATTCCCTTTGGTCGCACCGCCGCGAATTTAATTGTTCTCGACTATAGCCGAGACATGGAACGTCAAGCTGATGCGTTGGGGACAAAGATTTTAGTCGCTAGTGGTTATGCGGCGGATGGACTGCATAATCTAATGATTACTTTAAATGAACAAGACCGCGATCGCCCCTTATTTGCATGGCTCTCCACTCACCCGAATACAGAGGAACGGATTAGCAATATTGAAACCCTAATTGAGCGCAATGGGTACAACCGTTATACCTACGAAGGCGTAGCCCGACATTTGGAAATTCAAGAGCGAGTGGCGCAATTGCTTAAGGAATACGAAGCGCAAAAAGAGTGCGAGGACAATGATGATGATGAATGTGAACAGAAGGAGGAAACCTCAGAAGAATAGACGTTTGTTCCGTTCGTTCGTAGTCAGGGCTTTAGCCCTTATTTGGGATAAATGACAAAGGACGGATGGCTCATTATAGCGGTTCTCAAATGGGTGCAATACAATTTGGGGCTTTATTCACACCCTTGCTCAGAGGTTTCACCATCTGGCATAATCACACCGCAAAGGTTAGCCCGTCTAAGGTTTGCATCAGTCAGATTCGTTAATCTTAAATAAGTCCCCCTCAAATCAGCCCCTTTGAGATTCGCATCGGTCAAATCTGCCCGTCTCAAATCGGCTTGTGTGAGATCCGCCCCTCTCAAATCCGCATCTCTCAAGTCAGTATCTCTGAGATCAGCGAATTTCAAGGGGAGCATCTCTCAAATTCGCCCCTTCCAAATCACATCGGCGACAGGCTCCAGTTTCCAATAACTGGCGAACCTGATCCGCATTTTCTGCCCGACTTGGAGTCACTAATCCTAATCCAGTCAGAAAAAAAATCATGATCAAAATTTTTGGGTACATATTTTCTTTTCTTGTCAAGTATCTCTAGATGCATTGTGCCAAAATATACGGTATGGATTTCTTTATATTGCCCCGAATCATCGAATCAATTCAATCCAACTGGTTAACTATCGAGCAACTGAGTTCGCTACCCTAAAAGGTAGTGACATACAACAGCTTAATGATGAACGAACCAATTCGCACAGAAGAAAGCTTCGAGGAGATTAACGCTAAAACTGTTCCTCTAGAAAATGAGTTACAGTCTATTGAACCTGAGATTGATACCACAACCCAAGTCAATGTCGAAGAATTCACCATTAGTGGCGATGACTTAGTGGGCAAAGTGAGGGAACTGATCCATCAGGGTAACATTCGCCGGATTATCGTCAAGAACGAAGAGGAGCAAATCTTAATCGAAATTCCCCTAACCGTTGGCGTCGTGGGTGGAGTCGTTGGTGTGACGTTGTTTCCCGTCATAGCGGCTGTCGGCGCGATTGGGGCGCTCGTTGCTCGTTTGAAACTCGTGATTGAGCGACGAGAGTAGGCAATCCGCGTCACCTTAAGGCTGGTGGGCATTGCCCACCCTACGGTATATCAAGGTTTCGGCGAGCCCAAAATGCAAATTTTCACTGCCAATCGTTTTAAGTGTAGGGGCGGGTTTTACTACTATCATTTATTTTGCACCCATAAGTAACTCGCGCCCGCCCCGACTTAGTTTCCCCTCTCGCCCATCAGCGCAAGAACTCTGAGGGCAAAAGCGGTTGATTTGTTTGTTCAGTTTTCAAAGGTTGCGGACGCACATTCTTAGGGGCTGGGGATTGTGGTGGAAGTTCATAGCGCTCCTTTCCCCAACCCCAATTCATATCTTCAGGTTTAACCACAGGGGGAGTTTTTCGACCCGTTGGTAGAGGAATCCGTTGGCTTTGAGTGACCTTGACATAAGGCTGACCTTCGTTACTAAAGCGAACCAGTTGACCTTCAAGTTCTGGTGTTTGGATGGTTTGATTTTCTACAGTTGGCAGTTGACCCTGTGGATCAAATAATGCCACAAATGATACATCAGCAGAGGGTTGCAAGGAGTCACCAATGGGTGATCGCTCCAGTTGCCATGCTTCCCGGAAATGTCCATCGGGCGCTACCTGCCATAAATTTAGCGTGGCTTGCCATTTTCCGTCCTCAACCCTAACCACTTGACGATCGAGAATGGAATAAGGGGCATTCGATTCATCGCCATACACTGCCTGATCAGGGAAGCGTAAATCGCGAATTGCGGCTACTGTAATTTGACTTTGATCAGGGAGATTGGTTGTGCCACTTAAGCTGTAGAGTCCAGGACGCCCTCCAGCTTGGGTGTTGAGGGTTAAATTGATCTCTTGTGAGTCTTGAAATGAACAGCTTGTACACCAAAGCAATAGTAAGACTAAAATCGTCCAATTCCGTAAAAAAGATAGGGGGCGCATTTTAAGGGCAGACGGTTGGTAAGATTGACTGAGCATAGTCATTTGTCATTCGTCATTTGTCATTTGTCTTAGGAGCCAAGTATTCCCCTGTAGGGGCGGGTTTAGGGACTCATACCAAGTTGCAGTCTAAGGTAGAATCTGTCATGCTGAGCAAAACCCTTCACTTCGGAAAGAGGGCAGGCTCCGTGAAACGGAGTGACGCGAAGCATCTGCCCAGATTCTGACGCTCGTTCCTCGCTATCGCGCAAGCGTCACGCTTCGCTCAGAATGACATGATAGAACGCAACTTGGTATCAAACTAGCTTGTCACTAATAACTGAGCAACAAAACCCGCCCTTATTCAATTGTCGAAGCCAAGCCTTCGTCCTGTAGGGGCGTAGATCAGTCATAAATTTTAGGAAGCAAAATGCTTCCACTACCAATAATTTTGCTGGATTGAGATGCTTCCCTAACTAACTACCTCTGGAACAGGATCAGACTTGATCGCTGAACCAATGATATAGTAGTCCTATCGACTGACTATCATAGCAATTTTATGGGCGTACTGTGTAGGGCTGTACAGTAAAATCTTAAATAGGAAATTATTAATAGTTGATTTATCAAAAAATAAATTTATAGATCAATCATATAATCAAGACACAATCGTGTCTCAGCTTTTAGACTTGGGCAAAAAGTGGCGAGCTGACTCAGTAGATTAACTGATGGTACGAATAAAGACTACAGTTGGCGGCTCAAACGGCGACTGATGGATTGATTAGAAGCTGGGCTTTGTGATCAGGAAATGCAACGCGATCGCGACGCTGTGGTGATTTCCTATTCGTGGGATTGAAGGTTAACCGCAGAGTTCCTTGTCCCCTACTGTACAATGATTGAACAAGCGAACGTGATCGGAATAACGCGCTAGCAGAATGGTGGCTTAGATCATGGCTGATCCAAATTGGGAAACCCACAAGACGTTTCTCTACCAATTGTTGTTGGTTAGTTTAAAGAGCAACAATGATGTATCCGTGGTGCATACAATCCTGGCGGAGAACACAGATAAGCTGAATGAGACGTTTGCCCTTGTGCTGCAAGAATGGGCGATCGCGACTTTGGCTGAACTGGACGATTATCACAAGCAGGATATAGCCAGACGCCTACAGGGGATTAGTCAGTTGATTAACCAGTTTCCTGGGGGCGATCGCACGGATAATCTGGAAATTGTCCGCATTGGCTACGAAATTGCCGCTCAGGTTTTTACTCAGACAGATGCTCCCCTGGATTGGGCGCAAAATCATTATGATTTGGGGTTAATTTACCTAGAGCGGAGTAGGGGCGATCGCGTCAGGAACCTACGCCAAGCCATTCAACGATTTGAAGCCACTTTCGCTGTCTACACCTGGGCTGCGTTTCCCGATCAACGAGCCAAGGTAGAAGTGTATCTGGAACACGCCTACCAGGAAATTCGACACCATGAGTTGATTGAAGCCAGCCATTCGGCTTTATCCCTAACCCCTCCGTTGTCTGAGTTGGGAACCCTCCAAGTCAGTGAAGCCGAAATAGCCGCAATTCAACCGCCTGCATTTCGTGCGATCGCTCAAAGCCTACTCGACGCAGAAAAGTTAACCGCCTTAGAAATTACCCCCGCTTCCCAGGAGGAGGCGAAACCCTTACCCCAGGATTTGCCCCCAGTTCTCCGCTATGCTTTAATGACCATTGGCATCAACTCTCTGTGGTCCCATCAGTACGCCTCATTACAGGCGTTGCGTCAAGGGGGAGATATTTTACTCTCTACCCCGACAGCCAGTGGCAAAACTCTGGCGTTTCTTCTCCCAATTCTGGAAACCTGTCTGATCAATCCCCACGCCACCGCCCTATTTATTTTTCCCTTGAAGGCGTTGGCGGTGGATCAGTTGCGGCAAATTCACGACATTCTTGACAATGTGCCGAAGTTTCAGCGGATTAATGTGGTGATGCTGACGGGAGATGTTCCCATGGCTGAACGGATTAAATTATTAGAACAATCGCCGCAAATTGTTTGTATCACCCCTGACTTACTCCACCATCAACTCTTTAAAGCTTTTAAACCGCAATGGCAATCCTGGCAATGGTTTCTGGCTAATCTCCGTTACTTAGTCATTGATGAAGCCCATACCTATCGCGGTAGTTTTGGTGCCCACTTTGCCAATTTAATGCGACGGTTGCGATTAGCGATCGATCAAAGTGGGGGAGATTCCACTCGATTACAACATATCTTTGCCACGGCGACGATTGGCAATCCCGGCGAATTAGCAGAAACATTTAGTGGAAGACAGGGAAATCTATACCTCATAGAAAACAGTGGTGCAGCAACGGCGGCGCGGACAACTCTCTGTTTAGCCCCATCTAAGTATGCCAATATTGAGTCTTGTGCGATTGTCCTATCTTGGTTAGATCAAGGACTCAAGGGGATTGTTTTTTGTAATAGTCGCATTTCTCTAAAATCTCTATTAAATCAGATCCAAGAAAATCTAGAACAACGGGGACAAGGCTATCTCAAATCCCAGGTTAGGATATTCTACGGTTCGCTGAAGCCCCATCATCGTCGCCAAATTATTCAGCAATTGAGTGCTGGAGAAATTAGCATTATTTTGGCAACGTCAGCCTTAGAAGCAGGGATTGATATTCCGGAACTGGATTGTTGCTTACTGCGCGGTTATCCCGGTTCACTCATGCAGTTACGTCAACGTCAAGGAAGGGCGGGACGAAAAAGCCCAGGTTTAGTTATTTTTCTGCCAATTGCTCAAAACGCCTTGGATTATTTTTATGGGAATAACCCGGATTTATTGCTAAGGGGTGAGGTGGAAAGTGCGGTGTGTAATCCCGACTATCAAGTCTTCCTCAAACAGCATTTACTCTGTGGGGCTTGTGAGAGTGGTATTCCTTTAGAGAAATTTCATCAGTATTTTAGTCAGCCAGCCGCAGACATTGCCATTCAGTTAATAAATCAAAAGCAGTTATCCCTCTCTCGCAACCAGCACTTGTGGACGAAACCTTACCCTCATAAAGAGGTACAAATGCGAGGAACTAACCATTGGACGGTGACATTAGTAGATCAAGATACGGGGGAAGAATTTGAAGAATTGGATGAAAAGCACGCCCAACGAGAAGTGTTTCCCCAGGCAATTTATCAGCATCAGTCGTCCTGGGGTGAGCGGGTTTGGTATTCTTGTCAAAACCTTGATTTGCAGAACCAAAAGGCAATTTTAAAACCTCTAGACAAAGATCCTAAGCAGTTAACTCGTGCGGAGCAAGAAACCGAGATTGAACTTAAATCTCACTTAGCCGAACCGAAGATTCTGGAGACAATAATTCCGGAAGGACGAATACGCTTAATTCTGGGTTGGGGAGAAATTACTGATTATGTTACTGGATATACAATCTACAGTCTAGAATACGACAAAACCTGCAAAAATTTCCAATGTCGGCAATATCATAAGCCAGTTAAAGAAGCTCAATGTCCAGACTGTCGGCGCAAGACGCGGTTTGCTGAAATCCAGAAACGGATTAAAACGGTGAATTTTGAGGAGCCTTATTTAACCCGACTTGAAGCACCTGTACTGCAAATCGAGGTTAACCAACCCATTAAGGACTATTTGACTCAACAGGTTAAAGGCGTTAAACAAAAAGTGATTCAGCAGTATGGGGAAGATATTCCTAGTGACTATAAATGTCTTTGGTTTTGTCCGTCAGAACAGATTGCTTTACATTCTCTCACTCACCAAATTAATTTAGCTGTACCCTTGTTAATTCTGAGCGAGACTCAGGAGGTGAATAGTCTAATCGTTAACAAACCCAACCGTCAGCAAACCTTACCCACAATTGGGTATTGGTTTGATACAACACCAGGAGGAAATGGGGTATCTGAGGCTATTTTTCATCGTTTCGGGGATTTTGCATTTAAAGCAAAGGTGTTAGCCGAAGGGTGTGACTGCGATGAGGGTTGTCCTCGCTGTTTGATGCAGCACAGTTGTCCTGAGAGTAATGTGGCATTGAATAAGAGTTTGGGGCTTTCATTATTGGACATGATCACCCAGGTGGAGACGTTACCTTTGGCTTCGGGAGGTTAGATATGAAAAGGTTTTACCCTTTTTTCTTGAAGACTAGCAATTATAAATGCCACTCAAAGCCCTGATTGATTATAACCCAGACACTGACGTTCATCCGTTAGATTAACTATCTGTTTGACTCCATGAATCACCACTGAATGGATACCAATGTGGATAGTGGCATGACAGTTTGAAGCCTAAGCAACGCCATACCCAGTATAAGGGCGTTTGTAGGGCGGATGTAACCCTAATACGATGTCTTCTTTAGGGATGCCCATTTCCTGCAATTCTTGACCTACATCAACGTCAGTGGTGTTTTGCTGTAGCCAAATCTTGCCATCTTTAATATCAAAGTGCAGGACAGTGTGATAGACTCGCTTTAAGCCGTTCCAACCTACTCGCATGAATTGATAATGATCTCGCACTGAGTCAAAGAATAGCTGACTTTCTACATCTTGATCACGGGATTGATACTGGCTGTGTTTTTCTAAAAGAGTTTGAATACAGTAGCGATAATGTTCTAGCTTATCCATTGCACAATCTCCTCAGTTACAGGTTCGTAAATAATGAGTTTGAGTTGATAGCGCTCTATGGCTACCTGAGCAAATTTACTTTGAAAAAAGGTTTCATAAGTTTCTAGGGGAACTGCCAGGTAGAGCAAGCGATCAGGTTGCTTAACATCCAGCATAATTCTATAGTTGAGGAATTGCCCCAAAGCTGTATGGAAATCACTAATTAATGAAGTTCCGATAAAGCTTTTAATCTCAACAGCAATCTTTTCTCCACCTCGCTGTGCTGCAATCAACCGCTCTGCTGCCAAATCAATTTTAACCTTGACCTCTTCCCATTCCAGTTCCAGTGGATCGTCGGTAATCATCCACTCGTCTTTCTCTAACCCGCGTCTGACTGATTGGTGAAAAAGGTCTTTTGCCGCCATATTCTCGATTGGTTTGTCAATTAGCCTGGTGTTTCCTGTGAGTCATTCATGCATTATGTCCTATTTCTACTTGAATAATTGAAAACTGGTAGCGTAGTCCAGAGAACTAGCTTTAATCGACTTCACCTGACGCTTGTGAATAATTGGCAGAAATTCTTGTAGTGTAGGAGAAACCCGATCGCATCAAAGTGGGACAGCCACGGGGGACACCACCATTCCGAAGGGAGCGATCACATAATAGCACCACGCACAGCGCGATCGCACGCTCATCAGTTGGCGGATTTGGTGGTTCTCCTGGGAAAATTGTGTAGGGGCGGGTTTTACTACTATCTTTTCCGTTGCACCCAGATGAGACTAAACCCGCCCCGACTGAGGTTTATAGCTACTCTTTCATTTCGGTGAGGCTGGTTTGCATTTGCTGAAGGAGTTGGGGAATATTGGTTTGAATGACTTCCCACAGAATTTTAATATCAACTTATTTGTACTCATGAATAACTCGGTTACGCATTCCTCGAATTGCGTTAATAGGAATTTCTGGATGAGCCTGGGTGAATGCTGGCGATAGGCGGTTCACAGCTTCGCCAATTATGACGATTTGATAGAGAACAGAGGATTGAGTTTTTAAGTCTTTGGCAAAGGTTTCATAGTCCAATGTTTCGCAGAATTCCAAAATTAAGCGACTGGCTCTAATCAAATCCAGTAAAACCTCTTTATCTCTGTTCATAAATCACTTTGGAGTTATCCAAAATATTCTGGCGGCGTATAGGGTTATGGCTTTGTTGAATTGCTGGTTTGGTGACGACATCAACGGGGCGGTGAAACAGTTGGCTCAGTTGTTGCTCAATAAGATCGAGATCGAAAAATGTAATTCTGGCTTTTTCGGAAAATTCCACTAATACATCAATATCGCTATCGGCATTAAAGTCTTCTCTCAAGATTGAGCCAAAGAGAGAAAGCTCTACGATTTGCCAGTGTTGACATAGTTCTTTTAGGGATTCACCGGAAATATTTAGACCATGAGGAATAGGGATTTGATGAGCTACTATTGATAATTCTGAATCATTCATGATGAATATTCCGTACTATACCGTCTAAAAAAGGACTGTAGCAAAAATCATATTTTACTGCCAAATCCCTTACTCTGAGTCTTTATAACAGGTGAATCATTTTGTGACTGTAGTATTATTTCCCGCATTGTTAGGGGAGAATTAGTATCTGTCAAGAACCAAGAATCATCCACTGTATTTGTGTTAGCAATTAAATCTTTTTGTGCATTTGCCCGTATTCTTGCATTAAACCGTCGAACCCATTCAGAATCAGTAGTGGTATAACCAGTACTAAGTCCTAAACCTCCTACAAATGCTAGTTTGGGAGTTAGGGGACAGATAAATGCTACTTTGGGTACATTCTCCCCCTCAAATTCTAGAATTGATGGATCTTCTTCTACAACGCACGGAGTATCAGAAGATAAGAGAGGTAGTCCATCTATTCTTACAATTTTGAAGGGATAGGTTTGCAACTCTTTTTGCAACTCTTCGAGAGTAAGCGATGCCATAACTAGCATTGGGTGTATCTTCGTAGCTAATGATGTAGCTAATGTCTCTAGGTAGGAGGAGGATTTCTGCTCTACTTCTGCTGAAATTTCCCGACGATAGGCTTTTGATTTAGCTTGACGACGAAGTAATCTGGTGTTTCTATTCTTAGAATTTTCTTCTATGATTTTGTCTACTACTTTGCGACGAGCTTTCGTTAGTGCAGGGTCAATTAAACTTTTCAAGGGTTGACGCCACCAATCTACCCGCATGAACATTGTTAAGACAAAAGTCCAAAGAGTCCTTTGATTCACTGTGGTGAGAGGTTGACCAGCTTCGATAGCAGGTAAAAGCATTCCCATTTCTGTTTCAACCAGTTCGCTTAAACAAGTCTCAACAGGATCGTTGCGTGTCCCATCAAGTTCCTGTTCAGTGAAATAGTGCTTTTCTACAAAAGCATTTTTAGGAGATGTGCATATTCCTTGAAGGCTATTCTTGTCTAAGATCCATACGAGAGTGCGATCAGGTTGGTTTAGGTCTGTCCATTTCTTTAAGTAAAACTGCGGAATAATATGATGGCGTTTACGTTCGTTCTTCATACTGTAGTTACACGCTACACTTATTATTATAAATAAAATTTACTTCCAATAATCCGTATTTTTACACAAAATAATCATTGAACACTAAAGAAAATATTAAACCTTTCTATCCTCAAATCTTGCACTTGGCGATTGGAAATCGCAGCTACACAAACAAAACCCGCCTGCGCGGGTTCAAATCTTTTATTTTCTGTTAGTCCGCGTAGGCGGACTTGGGTTGTATAGCCCCAGAATTCTATTCTGAGGGCATTCTCACGCCACCGGCTGTATCTGAGTCAACTGCCAGCGCGTGACACCACCTTCCTCATTTAGAACAGCCTATAATTCTCGATGAAGCCATCAGAAATAACCTTGAAGCTTTCCATGGTCGAGAGCAAACTTCTCCGTGGGAATGGTTTGTCCAAGCAACCCGAAAATCAGCGCCCATGATTTCGGGCTTTTGACGCGATTATGCAAAGGGGTAAGTAACTGAAATCTGACACCAGTTGTAATAGAGCAATGGTGCGTTACGCTTCGCTAACGCACCCTACAATTTGATGGTTGAAAATGATGCAAAATGCGAGCTTACAATCCCAAATCCACCGCCACCCGATGGGCGCAAGCAAACCCAGAAAACGCCACGGCATTCAACCCTTGTCCCGGAAACGTACTATCCCCCACACAATATAATCCTGGAATCGCCGTCCGATTAAACGGCATCCCCAATAACCCCCTTAACTTGCGGCGCGGAATCGGTCCATAGGTGCCATCCTCACGCCCTAAAAACCGCCGATGACTGCGGGCGGTTCCTACTTCCATATAATCCAATCCTGCATCTAAACCGGGGAAAATTGCCTCCAATCGTTCAATAATCCGCCCCGCCGCTTCTTCCTTTTTATCCTCATACTCCTTAGCCGATAATCCCTGCCAATCCTCCATCCAACTCGGCGTAAAGGTATGCATAATATGATACCCTTTCGGTGCTAATTCCGGGTCAAGTAATGTCGGAATAGACACAAAAATAGTTCCCTCAGCCTCCTCCATCTTGTCCCATTTTTCCAATAAAATATGGTGACATTCTGTACCGAGTGGGAAAACCTTTTCCTCAACCCCTAAATGCAAACTCAAAAAACTGGGTGATTTCTGATACCGCTGCTGCCACTTTTTCTCACTTGCAGGCATCTGTTCTGAGGGCAGTAATTTCTCAAACGTATCCCAGCGCGTCGCATTAGAAACCACTCGCTTTGCTCGATACTCTTCCCCAGTGGCTAACCGTACACCCACAGCTTTACCCTTTTCGGTTAAAATTTCGCTGACCCTTGCTGAATAGCGAATCTGTCCCCCAGCTTTTTCCAATCCATCAACCAATTTCTGGGCAATTTCACCCACACCCCCTTTGGGATAATTAATTCCCCCATAATGGCGGTCAGAAAACACCATTCCCGCATTAATCATGGGTGTTTTATCCGCAGGTACGACTGACCAACAGTAACATTCCATATCAATAAACTGGAGTAACTGAGGGTCATGAATATAGCGACGGGCAATATCTCCAGCATTCTGGGGCAAATATTTCACTAATCCTAAACAAGCCAAAGGATGCTGAAAAAACACCCGCATCAGATAGCGAGGTTCTTCTAGAGACAGCAACTCCATCGCGTTGAGGCAATTAAATACCTTCCAGCATTCATCATAAAATTGACGAATTCCCTGTCGTTCGTGGGGAAAATGATCCGTCAATTCTTGTAAGAATTTCTCATACTCTCGATGAACCTTCAGTTCTAATCTTTCGGGTAAATGGTAGTGAATCTGAACCTCATCGGGAATCGTTTCTACACCAACATTTACCGCGTCTAAGGCTTTGGTCAATAGATTGGTGGTTCCTTCAGTACCCAAACCAAAAATCATCGACGCGCCAACATCGAATCGATAGCCCTCGCGTTCAAAGTATCCAGCACTACCACCCGGAATCAGATAGCGTTCCAGTACCAGCACCTTGGCACCCTTAGCCGCTAGCTGAGTCGCCGTCACGAGTCCGCCAATACCAGAACCAATGACGATGACATCAAATACAGAGGTTTCGTTGAGAGCGTGATTCGTTGATGAGGGAGATTGAGAAGCAATAGCCATGAATTATGAGACGAGAGAGGTCTTTTACAAATTCGAGTTTAGCTTTTCTACATTCTCCCTTCCAGACGTGCCATGGCACGTCTCTACATGCACCCCCGCAAAAAAAAGAGGGTGGTTCAGGCTGCTACCGCTTGCCCGTCCCACCTACCAATCCTTAATGAGAGGAGAACACTGAGGACTACTATATCCTTGTTGAAAATAAATGTCAACACTAATGCAAAGAATTAGCAATAAACTAGGAAATTCACCATTTAGTCCAGATACCATCTCGGCAGCCGGGAAAAAAAAGCATTATCATGATTCAGTTTAGGTATTCCTTTGTCGTTATCGGTTAATTTACTATGGCTTTGCAATTACGTGTTTATGTTCCCCCTCACCCCCTAATCAAGCACTGGCTTGGCGTTGCCCGTGATGCGGCGACACCATCCCCTTTATTCAAAAGTGCGATGACGGAGTTAGGGCGCTGGCTCACCTATGAAGCGATTCGAGATTGGCTACCGACGGAAGATTTAATGGTTCAGACGCCCCTAGCCCCTTGTCCAGCCACAATGGTGAATCCAGAGACTCCTTTAGTAGTCGTGCCGATTTTACGGGCGGGATTAGCCTTATTAGAAGGGGCGCAAACCTTATTACCCTTGGCATCCATTTACCATCTGGGGATGGTGCGCGATGAAGAAACCTTAGAAGCCAACTGTTATTTAAATAAATTGCCCCAACAATTTGATCCGGGTACACGTATCTTAATTACCGAACCTATGCTAGCAACAGGGGGTACAATGATGTCCGCGATCGCAGAACTGACTAAGCGAGGTGCAGATCCAGGATTTATCCGCATTATCAGCGTTGTCGCCGCTCCACCCGCCTTACAAAAGTTAGGAGGCGATTATCCCTCCTTAACCATCTACACCGCTACAATTGACGAAGAATTAAGCCAGCAAGGATTTATAGTGCCAGGATTAGGGGATGCAGGCGATCGCGCCTTTGGCACATGATCACAGGGGGGAGTGTTGAGTGTTGATCCTTCGCTGCGATCGAGGGAAGCTGCTTTTGAGTGCGTAGGGGCAGGTTTAGGGACTTTCTGCTTGGCTATTGATGGTAACCTTTGTACAAAACCCGCCCTAACCTAAAACCCGCCTCGTAGAGAACGGCTGGGAAACTTCTACCGTGAAGATATGGCATCCGTGTCAGCCAACCGTTAATCTGGAAAAGCAGTTGCGTTTTTTATTTCAAGGGTACGAAAGGAAAAATGAGTCAGCGCGATGGTTTTACAGGCGGACTTCTCGCGGGAATCGCCATAGGGGGATTAGTCGGTGGCGTTATCGGAGCCATACTAGCGGGACAACGCAATAGTAGCAATGAAGATGCCGATCAGTCCTTACTCAAGTCCCGCCTATCCGAGAAGAAAGCCATGAAGGGCAAAAAGGCTCAACTCAACTCCGAGGAGAGCATTGAAGCGGCGCGTCGCAGTTTAGAAGACAAAATTGCCCAGCTTAATACAGCAATTGATGATGTACGCCAGCAATTAGGTCCAGTGAATGGGAGTACAGAACTCACCGATAGGGAAGGTTCCCTCGATTCCTGAGCCGGAATTGAGGGATATCCGTTAAACTTACTAGAAAGACACTATCTGCCCTCTAAACTTACTAAGGAAGCGAATAAATTCATGAGTGCTACAGAACTGCTAACCGACAGCCTCGCCAATTTCCTCAATATCTATTTACTGTTGATATTTGTCCGCATTCTGTTAACCTGGTTCCCCACCGTTGAGTGGATGAACCGAGTGGCTGAATTGCTCAGTCCAATTACTGACCCTTACCTGAATATTTTCCGCTCCTTTATTCCGCCGATTGGAGGTTTGGACTTATCTCCTCTCCTGGCGATTATAGTCCTGCAACTTATCGCCGGACTGTTTGGAGGCATGGCATAGTCTTGGGTTAAATATCAATGAAAGTCAACAGGCTTTTAGCGGCGGACTTTACCCGTAAAACCGGAGGCTTTGAATTGTTCAAGCTGCAATGGGGTTGGCTGATTAGCCGAAACCGTAATTCGCACTTCAAAATCACTAACGCCCGGTGGGACTTCATCAATGGCACCGAGCCGGGTACGATTTTGAAAGACGGGATTATGATTGGCATCGTAGATCCGACCAAAAATGTCAGCGTTGATCACGGGTTTACCTGACTTGTTGATGGCTTTGCCTGTAATGATGTAGCAATTGGCAGCTTGGAGAGAACCGGGCGTGACCAACCCTTCGGAAAACTTGGAGGGACATTCTTGGTAAGACAGATCAGACAGTTCAACCTGAACGAAGGCAAACGCAGCAGGGGCAATGACCCCACTGATTAGCCAAAAAAGACAAGCAACTGTAACGGTAGTAAACAAACTTTGAACTCGCATAACCGATAGTAATAATTATCTTAACTCAGTGATTCCATACCTCAGCATAGCGCGAATCCAGCCGCCAACCGTCCTAGATCATGGTGCTGAATGCTGGAATCATTCATTAACTGGCAGATTCTATCGGCTTCTGGAATAGCATTAAATGCTGCTGCGGTAAGAACTCTTTGGTTTCCAGCCACTGTAACCCCACCGCGTTCATTTCTTTACGCGCTTGTCTCTGAGTCATTTTATGCAGCGCTTTAATCGGAATCAAGGGATTTTCCCGGCGATATTCCACCAGTACAACTCGTCCACCGGGTTTAAGCGATCGGTGCGCCTCTAGTCATTAAATCAATGGACAAAAGTGGATTATGTGGCATAACTATAGCCATCATGCCGATGGATTGGTGTGCAGTATTTGTGGTTAATGATTTGAAGCTTCTGGATAGATGTGGAAATATCAAACT